>NZ_CALHHT010000373.1 GCF_938031315.1 uncultured Campylobacter sp. | reverse complement strand
ATAAATAAAATTAAAGCGCTGAAAGATCAAAAGAGCTTAAGACTAGTCTACGAGGAATTAAACTCGATTGTATTTGACAGCTTGGTAGTTAGCGTGGATTTGGACTTGGCGTGCGAATGCCCGCAATGGTCGCCTAGCGATTATAGAATTATGTTAAATGAAGCGACGGATGAAGTCGTTTTTGCCTGTATAAACTGCGAGAAGAAATTTTATCCGCATACTCTTACCGAGTGCCAATTAGATTGTAATCTTGCTATTCCTAAACGCGAATATTTTATCAATTAACTATTTCAATCATTTCTTTTATAGCTAACTTTTGGTAGCCAAGAAAGAAGCGGACGATAAGGGCTAAAATTATTTAACCCAGTCTAAATTTAACCCACTCCGGCGCATTAAATTTTACGATCGATTTGCGCTAGGGCACCCAGGCATCGCCAAGCCCGAGCGCCGCTTGCTATCAAAGCTTTAAACGCAAAAAGATCTAAAAGCTCAAAACTGTCCGAAAAGATCGTTCAGCGCCTCGCTAATGCTAGGATGCGTAAAAATTTGGTTTTTGAAAAAGTCTGCTTTTGCGCCCAGCGCCATGGCGATCGCCAGCTCATTAACGATCTCGTGCGCGTTTACGCAGTGAAGCGCCGCGCCTAAAATTTCGCCGCTAGCCGCGTCCACGACCGCTTTCATCATTCCCTCGTCGTGCGCTACGACTTTGGCGCCAGGCACCGCCGCCATCGAAAGCTTCAGCACCTTGATCTCGCGCCCGCTCTCTCTTGCCTGCCTCTCGCTAAGGCCGATGCGAGCTAGCGGCGTGCGGGTAAACAGCACGCTTGCATGCGGTGCGCGATTTTTCGTAGTGCGCGCGCCGTCTCCGAAAAGCGCGCTAAAAATGATCCTAAAATCATCCAGACTCGTGTAGGTAAACATCTCGCCGCCGCGCACGTCGCCTACCGCATAGATGCTCGCAGCCGAGCTTTGCAGATGCTCATTCGTGATGATATTGCCGTACACGTCCGTCTGCACCCCCGCAGCAGCCAAATTTAGCTCGCCAGTATTTGCGCGACGACCTAGGGCGTATAAAAACGCGTCCGCTAAGATCACCCTGCTCTCGCCCGCGAGGTTAAATTTTAGCTCCCCGCCCTTTAAACTCAAAAACTCGCAGCCCTCGATAATCTCTACGCCTTGGGCCTGCAGAGCGGATTTGACGCTGGCGGCCACGTCCTCATCCTCGTTTTTCATAAATTTCGATCGCATCAGCACGCTGACTTTAGAGCCAAACCCCGCAAACATCGAGGCAAACTCAAGCCCGATAAATCCGCCGCCGATGATTACTAGATGCTTCGGCAGGATCTTTAAATTTAAAATTTCTTCGCTGCTATAAGCGATCTGCGAGTTTACCTCAAAGCTCGGTTCAACCTCCCTCGAGCCCGTATTTATGACGATCGTTTCTGCTGAAATTTCACGCGTTTGTCCGTCAGGACTTAGCACGCGCACGGAATTCGCGCTCGTAAATGAGCCTTCGCCGTCGATTACGTCGATATTTGGGCTTCCCTTTAGCATGGCTAAATTTTTCGCCCTCAGCGCCTCTACGAGCTCGTCCTTTTTCTGCATACTCAGTACGAAATACTCTCCGAGCACGCTGAAATTTACGAAGCCTGCTTCCTTGCTCGCCGTAACTAGCCGCTTGGTCGGGATGCAGCCTACGTTGATGCAGGTGCCGCCGTACATCTGCGGCGAGCGCTCGATGAGAGCGACCTTTTTACCGAGCGCGGCAGATTTTACGGCAAGGGTTTTGCCCGCCTTGCCAAAGCCGATTACGATGATGTCATAATCCATTTTTTATCCTTTTGATCTAAAATTTCGCGGGATTATAAGAGGTTTTATTAAATTTAAAATCTGAGCGGCGCAAATTTAAAGGCGCAGGCAAGAGGCGCGAAATTTCGCGACGAAATTCTAACTGCGGCACGGAATTTAATACGGAAAATAAAAATTTCAGCCTAATCGTTTCAAAAATTTTGCATCAATAGAATAAAAATTTTAAGCGCGGGATACGTGGCATTTTATAGCGCTTGGTAACGGATAGAATCCAAGCTACAAAATCCAAGTCCCAAACCGCTCATAAAATTTAAAGTCGCGAAAGCGCGAAATTTGCGCCGTAAAATTCCGCCACTAGCGCTTTTTTACGCCGAGCAAAAACATATCGATGCGGTCCTTGATTAGCTCGCTCGCTTTGAAATTTAGCTTTTCGTCGAAAAATAGCAGCCTGCTAAAATGCGGCTCTCTAAGCAAAAAGCAAAAATATAGCGCTAGGCTTTTTGCCGTGCGTCCGGGCGCAAACTCGTCCGCATGCGCCGCCAAATACTCATCCAGCGCATTCGGCGAACCTAGCACGCCGCTTTTTAAAAAGATTTTTGGGCTCTCGCTAAGCGCGCCGTTAAAGCCGCTGAAAAGTATCAGTCGGTAGAATTTTATCGCCTCCGGAGCGAAAAGAAACTCCAGATAAATCCCTGCAAACTCTCGCAGATACTCACGCAATTTTAGGTCTTTATTGATTCGCATGCGCTCGTTCATTCGCTCGTCGAGCTTTTTGCTTTGCAGTTCGATGATGCGCAAAAATAGGCTTTCTTTGTTATCAAAATACTTATAAACCGACGATAGCGAGCCGCCGCTAAGCTCGATGATATCGCTTAAGCTCGTAGCCTCGTAGCCTTTGGCTAAAAACAGCTCCAGCGCCGCGTCTAAAATGAGCTTGCAGCGAATTTCGGATTTTTTATATTTAGGCGATTCGGGCATTTCGCCTCCTTTGAAATACTAAAATTTTTTGTAAGTGTATAAAAAATATACTTAATTAAGCAACATTATTGGGCTAAAATTTTAAAACCTCAGCAAAAAATAATTTTACGCGGCTTTTGCAAGCGAAGCGAAATTTTATATCTAGCGGGCGTAAGCGAGCGGAATTTATCGCGCGCCGGCTGCGGTAAAGCGGAATCTATCTTTGTAAACGAAGCGTTTAATGCCTATTTTAGGCAAATTTAGCAATAATTACCTAAAACGCTAAAAGGCATCTTTGTATGAAAAAAGTCTCGATCGGCGAAGCAGCCGAAATTTTAGGAATTTCAAAAGAAGCCGTCTACAACCGCATCCGCAGAAATTCCTTGCGCGCCGAGGAAAGCGGCGGCGTACGCTACGTGCTTTTAGATGATGAAATGCAACAAAGCGAGCCCACTTCGCAAAACTCTGCGAAAAGCCCGCGCACCAGTGGCACAGCTGGCACTCAAAGCTTCATCGACTATCTCATCAAAGAAATCTCCGAACTAAAGGGCAAAATCGAAGCACTGCAAAGCGATAAGGACAGGCTTCACAAAGAAAAAGAGGAAATTTTAATCGCTTCGAAAGATGAAATCAAGCTGATGTATAAAGAGCGCGACGAGAAGCTCAGATATTTTTTATCATTTTTCGACAAACCGCTGCTTTCGAGCAAAAGCCGCGAAGCCAAACCCTACGATGTCGAAATCAAAGAAAAAACCTTCGATCGTAGCGAATGGACGAGCCTTGCAAAATTCGTAAAATCGCTCAAGCGCAAAAAGCGCCCAAAAGCGCAAAGCCTAATCATCGAAAACATCGGCAAGAGCGAGTTTATCCGCGTCGAGGGAAACGAGCTTTTGATAAATCAAAGCCTAGATATAAAATCATTGAAAGGAAAAAAATGAAACTACGCAAAATCGCGGCATACGCGCTAGCAGGGGGCTTCGGTCTCGTTATGGCGGGCTCGCTAGCGGGCTGCGACGACAAGGAGCAGGAGCAAAACGTCCGCTTGCAAGAGGGCGCGCTCGTGCGGCTCGAAGAGATCGCGCCGGGAAAATATAAAATTTTAGAGGAATTTCCGAGCGAAAAGACCCAGATCATCTTAAAATCGCTCGACGGCACGGAGAGAATTTTAAGCGACGAGGAAACCAAAGCCCTTTTAGCCGAAGAAAACGCTAAAATCGACGCCGGCACTTCAAATTTGACGAACCAAAACGCGCAGCTTAGCAGCGGCGGCATGAGCCTGGGCGAAGCGATCTTGGCAAGCGCTGCGGGTGCCATCATCGGCTCGTGGATCGGCGGCAAGCTGTTTAACAACCCCGCCTATCAAAGCCAGCGCCAAACCGCCTACAAAAGCCCGAGCGCCTACTCCAGAAGCGTCGATAGCTTCAATCAAGCAAAGCAGCAAAACGCCAAGGCGCGAAGCGGCAAGAGCGGGTTTTTCGGCGGAAGCAAGAGCGGCAAGAGCGGCGGATTTTTCGGCGGCTAAGCGCGCTTTGAAACATACGGCGGCTCTGCGCGGCGAGTTTAAATTTTAACGCGCGACGCTTGAAAGCGAGCAAAATTCCATCGCAGCAGAATTTTAGCTAAAACGAAAGCGCGCTCCGTATGGCACGTTTTCGGTGAAATTCGATACGGCAAATTACATATCGCTCGGGGGACAATGTCCTACAGCTACGTTATCGCTAGAAAAAATTTTACGGCGTACGTAGCGGTTCGCAATCCTTACGCGGCGAGGTTGTCAAGATAAAATTCCGCGTCACTATGCGTATAGCAAGTTTGTAATTATTGCCGCGGCGATGTTATGACGAGGTGGAATTCGCGCCCGCTGCCGAGCGCATCGGATTGCATTTTTTACTGAGGCGTTGCCGCGGGGCGAAATTTTGATATGAAAGGTAGCGTCGTGCGATAAAATTTTATATTGCGACACGACGTTAAGGCGAGCGAGGCCGTGCTACGACGGGAGTTTTAATCACCGCATCCGCAATCGGAATTTCGTATCGCAGCGCTTCTTGCGACAAATTTTATATCGCCAAGCGGTGCTAAAGTGAGTAAATTTACCCGAGCGAAATCCAGGTCGCAGCATCGCGCGATTAAGTCGTGCCGCAGTTTTTGAGGAAGCCGAGGAGGGGCTACTTGCAAGTGTGTATTTCTTGTAAAAAAGGCGCCGCTCTGCAGCGGAGCAATGCACCGCTCGCCCGCCGAGCTCTGATTAACCGGTGCGCTTAGAGGTGCGAGATCGTAGCTCGCGTTTTATTCTGCTTCGCTGCGCTCGCAAGATACGCTGGCAGCGACTAGCGCTATATTTGTTTTGCACTGCGGGCGGAATTTTAAAATTTACATAAAAAGGAAAATCTATGCAACTAAAAAAGATAACGCCGTTAAGTAACGAATATCTCGAAAAGCTCGGCTTTTACTGGCACACGGACGCAGACGAGACCCCTTACGTCAGCGATGAGATCGTGCGCGTGAGCGCCGCGGAGGCGGATGCGTATTATGAAGCGGCGAACGAGCTATACGAGATGTTTGTCGCAGCCGCGCAGCATGTCATCGACAATAACCTCTTCCACGAGCTTGGCATCCCCTTCAATCTCGTCGATCTAATCAAGCAAAGCTGGGAAAACGAGGTGCACTGGCACCTATACGGGCGCTTCGATTTCGCGGGCGGGCTGGACGGCAAGCCGATCAAGCTGATAGAATTTAACGCCGACACGCCCACGGCGGTGTTTGAAACGGCGATCATCCAGTGGGCGATGCTGAAAGAAAACGGCATGGACGAGGCGAGCCAGTTCAACGACCTCTACGACGCACTGCGCGATAATTTTAAGCGGCTCGTGGTGCTTGACGGCGAACTTGAGGATTTTTCTAAATTTTACGAAGGGTGGAAAATTTTATTTAGCAGCGTCGCGGGCAACGTCGAGGATGAAAAGACGACGAAGCTTTTGCAGCAAACCGCGGAGGATGCGGGCTTTAAGACGCGCTTTGCCTACGTGGACGAGGTGGAATTTAACGACGAAGAGGGCGTGTTTTTTGACGGCGAAAACTACGAGTATTGGTTTAAGCTCATCCCTTGGGAGGCGATCGCGATCGAGGAGGGCGAGCTTGCGATACTGCTAAAAAACATCGTGCAAAATCAAAAGGCGATCATCCTAAACCCCGTATACACGCTACTTTTTCAAAGCAAAGGGATTATGAAAATCCTGTGGGATCTCTATCCGAACCACCCGCTGCTGCTGCAAAGCTCCTTTTCGCCGATCATCGGTAAAAAGATGATCAAAAAGCCGTTTTTGGCGCGCGAGGGAGCGAACGTGGCGATCTTCGACGCGGACGGCAAAAAGATAGAGGAAAACGGCGGCGAATACGGAAATCAGAAATTTTTATATCAGGAATTTTATGAGCTCAACAAAGACGAGCGCGCCCAGAACTACCAAGCGGGGGTATTTTTCGCCTATGAAGGCTGCGCGCTGGGCTTCCGCAAGGGCGGCGAGATACTCAATAATCTCTCAAAATTTGTAGGGCACTACATCGAGGATGCGCAGTAGCGGCGCGGCGAATTTTATAAAATTTGAGAAATTTTAGAGCGGCGACTCTTGGCGATAATTTTTGCGGTAAGGCCCTCGCCGCGGTAAAATTTGTGGCTCGGCGGCGGCGAAATTTAACGCTAAGAGACTACGGTAAAAATTTAATGTAGCGGCGCGACTAGAATTCTGCACGGATAAAATTTTGAGCAGATCAAATTCACGTGAACTAAAATTCCGCGTAGAGCAAGTTTTGCGCGAGTTAAATTTTAAAATTTAAATGCGAGCGGCGGCGATTAAATTTATCTCTCACTTCGGCACAAATTGAAATTTTAAATTTAGACGCAGATTTCAGCGGAAGTAAAATTTGCCGCTTGCTTCGGCGCGAAATTAGAATTTTAAAATTTAACGCTCCACGCGCCGCTGAGTTAAATTTCGCGAGAGCAGAATTCGAGATAGTTAAATTTTGCAATAGTAAAATTTCGCTAGAGCAAATTTACGCAATAGCTAAAATTTTGCCATTTAAGCGCTGCGCTCCGAATCGCGCAATGGAATTTAACGGCTAAATTTAACCGCGTGGCTGCGGCTTAAAATTTTAAAACGCAAAGGAGAAAATATGAAAATCGTATGTTTGGATGCCGCGACGCTAGGAGGCGATGCCGATCTTAGCGAGATCGCGAGCTTAGGCGAGTTTGAAAGCTACGAGATGACAGGGCCCGCGCAAACCGCGCAGCGCCTAGCTGGCGCCGATGTCGTCATAACCAACAAAGTCTTAATCACGGATCAGATCATGGCGCAAACCGCGCTTAAGCTGATCTGCGTCAGCGCCACTGGCACGAATAATATCGACATGCAGGCAGCGCAGGCTCGCGGCATCGCGGTGAAAAACGTGGCGGGCTATTCGACGAACAGCGTCGTGCAGCAGACCTTCGCGTCGCTGTTTGCGCTAACCAACGCGCTCGGATACTACGCAGACTACGGCAGCAGCGGCAAATGGTGCGAGAGCGAAATTTTTACCCACATTGACGCGCCGATCAGCGAAATTTACGGCAAAGAATTCGGCGTCATCGGACTTGGACAGATCGGCGAAAAGGTCGCCCGCATCGCCGCCGCGTTCGGCGCGAACGTGAGATACTACTCCACCGGCGGCGCGAACGATAACGGCGAGTTTGCCAGAGTGAGCCTGGACGCGCTTTTGAGGGCATGCGACATCGTCTCAATCCACGCTCCGCTAAATGAAAAAACGTCGGGATTAATCGGCGAGGCGGAGCTTGCAAAGATGAAAGAGGGGGCAATCTTGATGAATTTCGGCCGCGGCGGCATCGTAGATGAGGAGGCGCTGGCTCGCGCCGTGGACAAACGAGGCCTGCGCGTAGCGCTTGACGTGCTGCAAACAGAGCCGATGAGGGCGGATCATCCGCTGCTGCGCGTGAAAAATCGCCGCAACGTCATCATCACGCCCCACATCGCATGGGCGAGCATAGAGGCTCGCAAACGGCTAATAAAAATGATCGCGCAGAATATTAGGGATTTTATGAACGGCAAATAAGCGCGGTTGAAACGCCGAAGCAAATTTAACAAAATCAAGATGCGGCACAAGGTCCACAAAGACTCTGCACATAGTATTTCAAAGCGCTACACATAAAATTTTATTAACTGAAAAGAAGCGATACCGTTTCGGGTAAAATTTTAAATTTACGCCGCGGATAAGCTATCTCTCCGCTTTGAATTCGTAGATTTATCTTTTCTTATAAATTCTTTTTATACTCATCCAAAATCCCGTAACTATAAAAAATAACACTGAAATCGCCGCTACGCAAAATAAGAACTTACCCGCCTCGCCGAAGATATAGCCCGAATGCACGCTCAAAACGGCTTTATGTATAGCAAAAGGGCGCGGCATGGTACTTTTCGTATCATCATAGCGAGCATGCCGCAAGATGCCCTTTTTAACGTTTATACTCATCGTATTCATATGCTCTTCGCTCTTTTCGCCTTTATCGAAATAAAAGACCATAAAATTTTCTCCATCTTTTTGGGCGATGATGTTAAAGAATTCGTAGTTTTCACCGCGTTCACGCTTAAAAATATCAAATGCCGTCTGCAAATTTAAAATTTTATCTTCATCCTCAAGCGAAAATCCTCGCACTTCGGTAAAGCTCGTTTTTCTAAAAATTTCCTTTTCACCCAACGCTCTGTTGGTGATTTTGGCTATCCAATCATACGACCAATAAAGCCCGCTAGCGCTTATCGTAAGCAAAACGGGCAGCAGTAAAACTCCGACCGCGCCGTGCAAGCTATATAAAAAAGCATAACCTCTCGCTTTAAAATTTATCCTAAATGCGCGTAAAATCTTTCCTCTAAAGCTAGGATAATAGATCACTGCGCCTGAAATTAAGACCAAAATAAACATAACCGTGCTAAGCGCCACGATATTTTTGCCTATTACCCGCAGAGTTTCGTTTTTGCTTAACCCAAATCCCAGATTGGTATGTAGATTTAGCGCTACGCCGATAAACGTATCGCCTATGTTTTCCGAAGTAATTTCGCCGCTATAAGGATCTATAAAATATGATTTAAACTCGCCACTAGAATCTGTACCGGAAAGCCTAATCGCCTCATTTTTATTTTGAGGAATTCTATAATAACTGAGCGTAAAACCGGGCTTGACTTTTCTGAAAATATTTAAAATTTCGGCGGGTTCGAGGGCGTCTTTTCCGCTCGGACTCACGAAAGATTTGCTTTGATTTAACGCATCTATAATCTCATCATGATACGAGATAATAGCGCCGCTAAGGGCTACGATTAAGATCGGCACGCAGCATATAAGCGTCAAAACAAGGTGGACGTTGAACCAAAATTTTTTCCTTTTTAGAATCGCCATTAATTTCCTTAAATTTTAAATCCGCGGACGAAATTTATGCGCCGCGAATTTAAAAGTTCACGTTAAATCCAACCTGCGCCTTCATCCCGTCTACAACCATCATTTGATAATTTCCCGAGCGCGTTAGTACGAATTCGTTGAATATGTTATAAAGCGTAAAATTTAAACTTGCGTCTTTTGTGACTTTATAGCTCGCGCCCAGATCAAAAAGCGTGTATGAGCGGATATCCTCATCGTAGCTTAGGCTATCGCGCGTCCTACTATAATAATTTATTTGCGACCATAAGTTTAGCTTGGAGCTTACGTCGTAATCAAATCCTAGCTTTACCGAATGGATTGGAAAATTATTTAAGGTTTTACCCTTCTCGCTACCCGTTTTTTGCTCGGATTTCGTATAGGCGTAGTTTGCATGCAGCTTCAAATTATCTAAAATTTGATAATCGCTACTTAGCTCTAGACCCCTAACCTCGGCTTCTCCAATGTTTATAGTATCCCAAATTCCGCGTCTGTAAGTTTTGCCGTTATGTACGCAAGGATTTCCCGGTCTTGGACGGCAAATTAATTTAGTAGAAATTCCATCTTTGATTTCGGTATAAAACGCAGTAGCGCTAAAGTTAAATTTATCGTTATCGTCGTAAGAAAACCCGCCTTCGTAGCTTATGCTGCTTTCGGGCTTTAAAGAGCTTCTGCCTATCTGCGCTCCCTGGCCTCCTGCAAATGGCAGGGCAAGGCCCTCGCTACGCTGCTTAATATCCGGAGTTGAATATCCCGTCGAAACGCCGCCTTTAATAGAAAAACTTTCGTTTAAACGATAAACGGCATAAGCGCGCGGCGATATATGGCCGCCATAGTCCTTATCGCGGTTATATCTGATTCCGCCGGTTAGCGTTAAATCGTCAGTTAGATAAAAATCATCCTCGCCGTAGATCGAATAATCCCATCTTTTGACATTTGCCTCATCTGCGGTAGTAGCGGCTTCGTTTAATCTCTCGTTTCGGTATTGCACGCCCAAACTCAAAGCATTTGAATCGAAAAAATATGAGCCTTTAGAATTTAGCGTAGTCGTTCTAAGACGCAGATCCTGGGCGCCGCTTTCTTTCATGCTATCGTAATTTGCGTAGCTATCTATCATAAACTTATCGTATTTTCCCTGGTGAGACAGGCTTGCAGTGTAGCCTTTCATATCCTCTTTCGCAATATCGTTATTGCCTCCAGAGGTTGTTCGCGTACGCCCGTATGTACGCCTAAATTTATTATTTACTTTACGATAATCAAGCGTTACCTCATCATTTTGCGTTACGTTATACATCAGTTTTGCGCCCATATTCGTCTCTTCATTATTTCTATTCGCATAAGGCTCTTTATCCTCTATCTTTTCAAAAAATCTGCCGTAAAGTGCGATACCTAGCACGTCCGGGACGATAGCTCCGTTTAGATAAAAACCCGTTTGATAATCACCTTTTATTTGCGATTTTTTAGCGAAAGTATAGTATCCGTTTACATTGCCGCTAGGCTCATTTGAAAAGCCCTTGGTGATGATATTTATTACTCCGCCCATAGCGTCGCTGCCGTAAAGCGAGCTCATAGGACCGCGGATAACCTCTATACGCTCTATCACATTTGCGGGAGGCAAGAAATTCTGGCTACTGCCAATACTTCTTAATCCTTTATAAGCGCTATCGCTGGTCGCAGGCTTGCCGTCGATTAAAATTTTCGTATATTTTTGAGACAGACCTCTTAGGCTTATGCCTTTTCTCGATGCAGCGCCTAGCGTTGCGGTAAAGGCACTCGGTAAATCCTCTACCATCGCGGAGATATCTTGATAGTTGCGCTTTTGTATCTCTTTTTGCGTAAGAACGGAGATAGAAGCGGGTGCGTCTTGAATATTTTGCCGATAGCCCGTAGCACTGACTACGGTAATTTCACCCAAATTTACGCTTTTGTCCTGTTTTTCTATCTCACTCGATATCCCGGCTGTCGCTATAGCAGCAATCAGCGATAATTTATATATTACGTGCACAAACGCCCCTTTTCTTATTAAAATTTAAACTCATTTTACTATAATAAGATACGCATTATCAAGAAATACTAAACGGTAGAGGGAGTATTTTAAACGCTAAAGGGATAAGATGAGTAAAGAGATAAGTTTAGATGATTTTTTGCAAAAAATATCTAACGACATTGAGCCGTCCAAGCAATGTGGGTATAATAAAACCGAGCTTGAAAGCGAAAGTATAAAATTCGACTTTAGCTCTTTTTATACGGGCGGAGAGATAGGATATTATAGCAGCGATATAATTTGCAGAGATTTCCTTTTGCATCGCCACGAGCGAGGTAGCCGCTATTCATTTTTATTTTTCAATACGGGCGAAAATCCTATCTGCTTCAGATCGGATAAAGATCAATTCGTTTTGAATAAAGGTGAGTTTTGGCTCGGAACTATGCAAAGCAAATTGCGTGGCGTTCACGAGCTTGAAAATAAACACTATAAAAGCTCATGCATAGCGCTTAGCACCGCTTTTGCAAATGAGCTGGGAATTTTAAAAAATTTGAATTTAGATCAGGCCGTTTGTATGAAGAAATTTAAAACAAGCGCCGTGCAAAATATCATCCTTAAAGAAATCGAAAATGCCGCGATATACGACGGCAAAATGCGCGAAATTTTTATGGAAAGTAAAATTTTAGAGATGCTTTATAGAAGTTTTCATAAATTTAACGAGCCCAAAAATACGCTTAGTCTTGATGAAAATGACATAAAAATAGTCCAAAAAGCAAAGAAAATATTACTTGAAAATATGCAAAACCCACCTAGCATTAAGGAGCTCGCTCGTCTTTGTGCCACAAATGAATTTGCACTAAAAAGGGATTTTAAGGCATATTTTGGCACGACCATTTATGCAATGCTGACAAATGAGCGGCTTGGAGTTGCAAAAGAGCTATTAAGTCTAGATCAAATCAGCGTAAACGAAGCCGCTAAAATGGTCGGATACAATAATTTATCGCATTTTTCTAAAATTTTTAGGGCTAAATTTAATATACTGCCGACGCAACTGAAAAAGGATATAAAATTTTACTACTCGGATTAGAATTTCTTGCGATCAGCTATCTTTTATAAGCCACGCCCTTTCACAACCGCATATCAAAACATCGTAAAATTTTATATCGCAACCGGGATCCGTAAAAATACGGAATTTAAATTATAAATTGCCGCCGAAGCCTTGGCGGCAAAAGCAAGCTGCGATCAAATATCGCAGCTGCGCGTATGTTTGGACGCCCCAAAGGACGCCTTAAAATTTTAGATGCATCTAAATTTAAAACAGGCTATAAACCTCATCGAGCGTGAAGTGCTTTTTATCGATCTTGCCGCCGTAGTATGGCTTGATATCCTCGTCAAAAGCCTTATGGAAAAATTTCGCTTTATACATTTTTACCAGGCTGCTATTAACCGCATCAAGCAGCTCAGTATTACCTTTAGATAGGGCGACGGCGATATAATCTACCTTGCCAAGGTTGATGATTTTTGCATCAAGCGCGGCATCGTTTCTAGCGTATCCGAGTACGACCGTATTATCGTCGGCAAAGCCTATGCCCTCGCCAGACTTTAGCCTAGCGACGCACTCATTCGCGTCGGTACATGTCGCAATCTCATAGCCCGCGTTTTTGAAGTGCTCCTCGGCAGTTGTGCCTTTAACGCTTAGAATTTTTTTATGCGCGATCTGATCGATTCTTGAAATATTATCATCCTTACGGCTTAGCACGCCAATTTGCACTGAATAATACGGGTAAGAAAAATCGACTTTCTGAACGCGATCTTTTGTGACGGTAAGCTTGGATATGATGAGATCTACTTTATTTTGCTCTAGCGAGGGGACGCGATCTTTAGATGCTACGGCGATAAAGTCGATTTTGATCTTTTTATTGCCAAATAGATTTTTGACTAACTCATTTGCCAAGTCAACCTCAAAGCCCTTTAGTGTGCCGTTATCATCGAAGCTAAACGGAGGCTGTGAATCTTGCAAGCCTATGCGAATTTCGCCTGCTTGCTTGATATCTGCTAGGGAATTAGCGCAAAGCGCGCCAGCACCCAGCAAAATACTTAGTAGAATTTTTTTCATATTTTGTCCTTTGAATTAAAACATTTTATAAAGATCATCTAACAAGAAATATTTTTTCTCAGCCTTTCCCTTGTAAAAAGGATCGATGCTGTCGTTAAAAATTTTCTTGAAAAAGCCGTTTTTGCTGAGCTTGACAAGCCCGTCGTTTAAGGCGTTTAGCAAGTCATCGTTGCCTTTTTGCACCGCGATAGCTAAAAAGTCCGTCGTGCCTAAATTCTTTATATTTACCTCTACCTTGCGATCTACAACCGAATAACCCAAAACTACCATATTATCGTCTGCATAGCCGCTGTCGCGACCGGATTTTAGCGCTCGGAAACATTCACTAGAACTAGCGCATGAGATAACCTTAAATCCTTCCTTGTTAAAATAATCAAACGCCGTAGTGCCGGGCTCTGCTAAAATTTCTTTATCCTGCAGGTCGTTTATTGTCTTGATATTGTCATCGCTACGGGTTAGTACGCCGATATTTACGCTAAAGTAAGGGTTTGAAAAATCCACTAGTTTCTCGCGCTCTTTCGTAACCGTGATGGCTGCGATATCCAAATCGACCTTGTTATCTTGCACGGCTGTGATACGGTCGTTGCCTAGAGTTACAACATATTCGATTTTGCCGCCCTTATCGCCGAAAATTTCTTTCACGAGCTCTTCGATAAGCGAAATTTCAAAACCGCTGTATTTGCCGTCCTCGGAGACGCTAAGCGGCGGCAGTGAGCCGTCTATTCCGATACGAATGAGCCCTTTTTCTTTGATCTGCGCTAAAGAGTTAGCAAATAACGAACATAAAGCGATTAACAACGCAAATATAATCTTTTTCATAAAATTCCTTTAAATTTTACTAAAATTTGCCGGCGAATAGAATTCCATCCATTGCCACTTTAAATTAAAACAAGCTGTAAAGATCGTCCAGCAAGAAATACTTTTTATCAATGGTGCCTTTATAAAAAGGCTCAATACTCTCATCAAAAATTTTTGTAAAAAAACCCTTTTTACTTAGCTCAATTAGTCCCGCATTTACCGCGTTAAGCAGCTCTGTATTGCCCTTTTGCACCGCGATGGCCAGGAAGTCCGTCGAGCCTAAATTCTTGATATTTACTTCGACTTTGCGGTCGACTACGGCATAAGCAAATACAAGTAGATTATCATCGCCGTATCCGTCGCCCTTACCCGATTTTAGGTCATTAAAGCATTCATTCGCGCTCGCACACGGTACTACGTTATAGCCCTGTTTCGTAAAGTAATCAAACACAGTAGTGCCGGGCTGCGCCAGTATAGTCTTTCCGTTTAGATCGGAGACCTTTCTGATATTATCGTCACTACGAGTTAGCACGCCGATATTTACGCTAAAGTATGGATCGGAGAAATCTACCAGCTTCTCGCGCTCTTTCGTAACCGAGATGAGCGCGATATCTAAATCGACTCTGTTGTCCTGCACCGCTTTTATGCGGTCATCGCCTACCGTTACGACATATTGTATCTTGCTGCCTTTATCACCGAAAATTTCTTTAACAAGCCCTTCGATTAAGAGTATCTCAAACCCGCTATATCCGCCGTCTTTAGCGACGCTAAACGGCGGAGACGAACCATCTATACCGATGCGAATAACCCCTTTTTCTTTGATTTGAGTCAAAGTGTTGCTAAGAAGCGAACACACAGCCAACATTAACGCCAAGATTATCTTTTTCATAGCGTCCCCCTTTTTTTAAAATTACAGCAAGCTATAAAGATCGTCCAGCAAGAAATACTTTTTCTCTGCAGTTCCTTTGTAGTAAGGCTCGATAAAATTATCGAACGAATTTTTGAAAAAGCCCTCTTTGCTTAGCTTGATTAGCTCGCCGTTTAGAAAATCTAAAAGCTCCGAATTGCCCTTTTTCACGCCGATGGCTAAGAAATCCGAAGTGCCTAAATTTTTGATATTTACTTCAACCTTTTTATCTAATACCGGATAAGCCAGCACGACTAAGTTATCATCGGCATACCCGTCGCCCTGTCCAGCTTTTAGCGCCTTGTAGCAAGCGTTTGCGCTATCACATCTAGCGATATTATATCCCTGCTTTTCAAAGTATGTTTCAGCGGTACCGCCGCTAAGAACTAAAATAGTTTTATCTTGCAAATCGTTTAAGGATTTAATCTTATCTTCGATGCGGGTTAAAATGCCCATATTGACGCTAAAATACGGGGTCGTAAAATCGATCTGCTTCTCGCGCTCCGGAGTTACGGTAAGAGTTGCGATAATTGCGTCGACTTTATCTTCTTGTAGGAATTTTATACGCTGATTTGCAAGCACGGAGGTAAACTCCACCTTCCCGCCCGATGGAAGCATATCTTTAGCGATGGCATTTGCCATATCGACCTCAAAGCCCTGATGCACGCCGTCTTCTATCTTGCTAAACGGCGGTTGCGCGTCATAAACGCCTATTCTAAGCACTCCGCTACTTTTGATCTCGGAGAGCGACCTTGCGCAAAGCGCACTACTGGCCAAAGCTGCTACGAGCAGACTTAAGAGAAATTTCTTCATCCTTTTTCCTTTCTCATAAATAATTTCAAAACCATTGCCACGGCTACGGAAAACCTCAAAATCCCGCCCGAATGGCAAGCAGACATTAAATTCGCCCGCAGGCGAAAAGCAATTTTAGCTTTTTATATCTTTAATGATTATTAAATAGTAAGTAAAGTCGCCAAATAAATTCGCTTTTTCATTGTTTGCTTCGATTTTGTGCGAGTTTTTTAGAATTCTCATCCGCGTTCTAGCGGTAAATTTTAAAATTTTACAAAATTTTAAAGCTGCAGAATTGCGCGAGATATTTTATGAGCGTATTAAAGCTTGCGATGAAATTTTAAAATTTCGCTTTGGCGCAGATGCGGCGAAATTTAAAATTCTTAAATCCCTACGCCCGCTCGATAAATTGGAATTTTAAAATTTTTAGCAAACGTCGTATTTTAAAAGCAAGCAAA
>NZ_CALHHT010000372.1 GCF_938031315.1 uncultured Campylobacter sp. | reverse complement strand
TAAAATTTTACCGCGCCGCAACTTTGAAGCGAGTTTAATTTGCTCCGTCGCATAAGCAGAATGCGGACGAGCCGTCCGTAAAAATCGCGGTGCAAAATCGGCACGCGAAGGGCGTAAAATTCCGCGTAAATTTTTAGCGCAAAATTCCTGCGCCAAAATTTCACGCGCGAGCTTTGCTTTAAATTTAGCGTTGTATAATTACGCATTTTTATCAAAAAGGATGAATGCTGATAGATAAAGCTTATGTTTGCGCGCTGAAAGATCGCGTGATAGGCGGCTGCGAAATTGCAAAGGAGCAGGCGCTAGAACTGGCACAGTGCGAGGATCTGGGCGCGCTTTTTGCGGCGGCGGATGAGATCAGGCGCGAGTTTTGCGGCGATAAATTTAATCTCTGCACGATCATAAACGTAAAATCGGGGCGCTGTAGCGAGGACTGCAAATACTGCGCGCAGTCGGCGCATTTTAACACGGGCTGCGAGACTTACGGAATTTTGAGCGAGCGGCAGGTGCTAAGCGCCGCGCTTGCGAACGAAGCCGAGCAGACGCACCGCTTCTCGCTCGTCGCCAGCGGGCGCGGAATTTCTCAAAAAAGCTCCGATCTGAAGGCATACTGCGCGATCTACGAGCGGCTGCGAAGCCAGACGCGGCTGCATCTGTGCGCCTCGCTAGGGATCGTCTCAAAGCCCGCGCTGGCGCTGCTTAAAGCAAGCGGCGTGCAGACCTATCATCACAATCTCGAGACTTCGCGCAAATTTTATCCGCAGATCTGCACGACGCACAGCTACGACGATCGCATCCAAACTATCGAGAATTGCCGCGCCGTGGGGCTTGACGTATGTAGCGGCGGGATTTTCGGGCTGGGCGAAAATATGGAGGATCGCATCGATATGGCGCTGCAGCTGCGAGAGCTGGGCGTTAGCTCCGTGCCGATCAATATCCTGACCCCGATCAAGGGTACTCCGCTGCAAGACGCCGCGCCGCTGGCGCACGATGAAATTTTAAAATCGATCGCGATCTACCGCTTCATCTTGCCGCGCGCGTATCTGCGCTTCGCAGGCGGCAGGCGAAATTTGGGCGAGCACGTGCGCACGGCGCTTGGATGCGGCATCAACTCAGCGCTTACGGGCAATTTCCTAACTACCACCGGCGATAGCATCGCAAGCGATAAGGCGCTTGTGGCGCAGTGCGGGTTCGACCTAGCAAAGGGCGCAGACTAGCGGCGGTCTGGAATTAAAGATAAAATTTAAGAGGCGGCTATGAAGTTAAAATTTTTCCTTGCCCTTATTTTGGTCGTCTTGCTTGGCGGTTGCTCGCTGCTCTCGCGGGACGACGAGGAGGCTCCATTCTTGGCGGACGCGAGCAGATGCGATGTCGCAAGCCCGCTAAGCAAGGAGCAGCCAAACCGCTGCGCGAAGCAGCAAAAGATTGATGCCGAAGTCGCGCAGGCGGCGCAAGAGCAGGCAGTGTCGCGAGATACGCTTAATTCTTTCAGAGCGGATAGCGCGCAAGCTCAGCAAAGAGCGCAAGAGCAATATATTGCCATGCGGCAAAGCCTAATGCAACAGCAATCGCAGCAACAACTGGAGCAGATGCAGTAGCGGCAAAATATGAGAAATTTGCAAAACGAACAAAACTGGAACAGGCTGCGCAATCTGGAAAATATAAGCAACGGCGGGATTTAGCCGTGAATTTTACAATTTGATCTAAATTTTAATTCGCGCGACTTTAATTCTAGATCAATTAGCCTCGGTAAAAATATGATGAAATTTTAATCAACATACTACAAAAACAAATGAGGTCTTAATTTCAAGGGCAGACAGCTGAATGCTAGAAAATTTTAATTGATTTTAAGTGATGAAATGGTGACCCACAGGAGATTTGAACTCCTGTTACCGGCGTGAGAGGCCAGCGTCCTAACCACTAGACGAGTGGGCCGCGAAATTAAAAATGAGATGATAGCGAAGTGTATATAAATTTTGGATTAAATTATATAATTTCAACAAAAATAATGCAAAATAAAATTTTCGCCGAAAACTTAAAGCTTTTTGGCATAGCCGTAAATCTTGGTGCCCTAGAGAGTCCGATATGCCGCCCATTCTAGATGGCATATAAATAAGTTCCGTCGCTACAGCCATAAGCCAAATCGATATCATAAAGCTTGCTGTGCTTTGCTATCAGCATCAAAAACGCCAATAATTTTATCGCGCTGATTTAAAGCAGGTGATAAAAAGCCATTTAGCATGCCTTGTTATTTGGCTTCTAGGCTTTTTAGATACTCATATACTCTTTTATCCTCATTTTTCCTTGCCCAATCCGATGGAGTTACGCTTTGGTTATGAGAACATCTAGCTTTTGGATCGGCGCCTCTTTCTACTAGATATTTTACGATTTCTAGACTATGAGAACTTGCCGCATAATTTACCATGGAGCAACCATCCCTATCCTTTGCTTTAAAATTTCCGCCGTATTTTTCTAAAAGCTTTACGAGCCTAAAACTCTTCTCATCGTCGTGTTGGCTTCCGAATACGCTCATCATCATTGCGCTATCAGTCAGTCTTTTTGCGCACTCTAGCATCGCGCGAAGCGAATTCTCGCTACCTAACATTACCGCCATTTCGATAGGAGTGGTATTTTCATGACCTTTAAAATTCGGATCGCCGCCCATTTCGCAGTATTTTTTAGCATCTTCGGCGTTGTCTGAATATGCCGTTTTGTGAAGCAACGTTTGTATCTCATCCGCGCCCAAACTCTCTTCAGTCTTAGGTGTAACGAAAAAGTTTTTGTCGTAAATCTCCTTTAATGAATTTGTGCCGTAGTATTTACCCGGCTCGTCTTTAAAAATCAAATTTATACCATTTAAATCCGTAAGTTCTATAGAGTCGTTTGTTTTTAAATTTATTATCTTGTTAAAGTTAAAAACTAAATCATCCTTTTTAACCCCGCTATCAAAGATGAAAAAGTGGCTAAACTCGTAAGGAAATTCGTTTTTGTATTCAGGGTTTGACGCCGGATTTATCCTAGAATCGCCAATTTCTATCTTATCGTGCCCCCATCTTTTGCCGAATATAAATATATTCGTACCCCAGCTTTTTGAAATTTTATC
>NZ_CALHHT010000371.1 GCF_938031315.1 uncultured Campylobacter sp. | reverse complement strand
CTGCGTATTTTGCGACATCACGCCCTATCTCGCGCGATGATTTGCATCATTTACGGCACATAGGCCTTCTGCCGCGGCAAATGCATGACGCGGTTATGCAACTAAATTTAATCGTTCGCTTTGCGGTGCACACGCAGTTTCGCTGTGTCTCGTACGGCTGCCGCAAACACAGAGCGGAAACGACCCACTACGGCGTTAAAATTTTAAAATTTAACGCGACACGCTGTAATTTGGGCTTGCGTTTTGTACTACGCGCCCAAAGAGCGGATTTTGCGCCGCTAAATTTAAACGCATACGCGCGGCTTTTATATTTAAATTTACGCTTCGGTTTGCGATCTTTGGCGCAAACAGATTGCAAAATTTTATAACGCGGGGTGAGCCGTATCAAAGCGCCACATTGAAACGCTTTTTAAAATGTACTCGCTGCCACCTCGCTTTTCGCACGATCTGTTTTTGTATCTAAAACGCGATTTTTAGCGGCGCTAAAATTTCGCGGCTAAATTTTAAAATTTTATACAAAATCGCGTCTTGTTTTAAATTTAGTGCAGCACTAAACCGTTAAATTTAGCTGCCGCTAAGCTCCTTTTCGATCTGCTCGCCGATAAATTCCGCGCTCTGCAAAAAGAAAAAGTGATCCCCAGCCAGCGGATAAAATTTGCTGTTTTTGACGAGCGAATGGATCAGCTCGCCGCTTTTTAGGCTAGTGGCGCGATCGTCCTTACCCCAAAAGATGAGCGTATTTTGCGGGCTTAGCGCGGAAAAAATGTCGCGGAAGTCCTCATTTACGACGTTTTTTAGCGTCTCATACATCGTCTTGCTCATACCTGCGGCATCCTTGCTCGCAAACGCGCGCCAAAGCCCCGCCAGTCCAAGTCTTTTTAAAATTTTAAAAATCGCGATTTTAGCGCGCACGGCAAAGGGCTTGGGTTCGATGATACCGGCGCTGCTTAGCAGTATGAGATTGCGCGGAGCTAGCAATGCAGCGATCTTGCCGCCGAAGCTGTGCCCCATGATCGCCGCGGGCTGCTTGCCGAAAGCCGCGATAAAGGCGCGCATAATCTCCGCGTAATCCTCGCTGCCAAGGGCGCGCGAGGGCTGCGAGCTGGCGCCGAATCCCGGCAGATCGACGCACACTAACGCGTAACGGCGGAATTTGTCCGCAAAAACTCTAGACATAAGCGCTTTGTTTGCACCCCAGCCGTGCAGCACCAAAATATATTCGGCACGCTGCAGGTTTGAAATTTCGTAGCTGATTTTGTAGCTTTCGCCGCCGCAGACGAGCTCCTTACTCGCCACCGCCGCTCCTTTTGGCGTAAACGGCCTTGAGTAGCTCGACTGCCTTTTCGAGCCGCTCAAACTCGCTCATACTGATCATCACGGCTTCAAATTTGTTGTTTTTGACGATCAAGGCTTTTTTAATCTCTTGGTTTTTGATCTTGTTTAAAACGGTGCTGAAGTTGCGCACGATCTCGGTAGCGGTGTAAATTTCGTCTTGATTTATCATGGCTTGACCTTTTGGGGTAAAATTTTACGCAAAATTTAGCGTAAAATTTTAAACGATTGGCTACTTATTAGCGGTGATTTTGGTGATCAGCTCGTAGCTTACAGGGATCTGCCTCATCGGCGGCAGCGACGAAGCAAGAGCTGCTAAAACCTCGGAGAAATCATCAAATAGGTAGTTTGCGAGGCTGCCTGGGTTTGGATTTATCTCGTTTAGATAAATTTCACCCTCTTTTTCAAAAAAATCGCAGCGAATTAGCGCGCCATCGAATGATCCTGCGTTATAAAGCCGCGTAAAGGCGTCTTTCATCTTGCCCTCTAGCAAAGCGCCAGGACGAGCGGGCTCGATCGCGCCACTACGAGAAAAATCCAAATATTTACGATCGAAATTTAAATAGCCCTCTTTTTTTGGCTCTTCGATGTTTGAAAATACGATTTTGCCGTCTATTTTAGCGCCTGCGAGATTGAATTCCTTTACGTTTTCCCAGTATGGCTCTACGATCGCGCTGTCGTCCAGCTCAAAAGCCTGATCCAGCGCGTAGCTAAACTCGCTTTCGTTCTTGGCTATCGAAATTCCGATGCTAGAGCCCAAATGAGCGGGCTTAACGATGATCGGAAAATTAAAATTAGGCAGGCTAGTACGATTTACGATCTCATACGGCAGGGTTTTTACATTTGCGATTGCGGCTAGGTGCTTGGTTAAAATTTTATTATAGCTTAGCACGCTAGCTTCGATGCGAGGCCCGATGTAAGGGATGCCAAAAAACTCAAATAGCGCCGCCATTTTGCCATCCTCGCCGTCGCAGCCGTGGATTAGATTGATATATGTGCCGACTTCTAGCATGCTTTTGCTAAACATTCCGCTCTCAAAAAATCCGCCCGCACCGATACTAAGCTCTTTTGCTTTAGCATAGCCGCCCTGCTTAAAATATGCCGCGCGCATATTTTTATCCTCAATGCGGTAAAATTTACGATTTTTATCGCAAAATACAAACTCCAAGTCCAAGCCTTTTAAGGCATTTTTAACGGCAATTGCCGAGATGATACTTACTTCGTGCTCGTAGCTTTGAGCTCCAAAAACTATGCCAAATTTCATTGTTTTCCTTCAAATTTTATTTTCTACGCTAATTTTTTTAACGCCTCTTTGACAAGATCTGACGTATTCGTGCTGCTGCAGCCCGCTAAGATTTGATTGATCTTATCGCGCTTAAATCCAAGGCTTTGTAGCGCGGACGCCGCTTCATTTTTATAAGTCTCGCTAGGACCGAATTCCATTAGCTTCGCATCGCCTAGTTCGGCAATGATCCGTCTAGCGGTCTTTGGGCCGATACCAGGAACTGAAGTTAGCGTCGCAGCATCCCCCGTAGCTACGCAACGCGCAAAATCCTGCGGAGCGAGCGTCGAACAAACCGCCATCGCCGTGCTTGCACCTACACCGCTAAGCTTGATTAGGGTTTCAAACATCTTTTTTTCACTCTCGTCTAAAAACCCATACAGCAAATCGGCATCCTCGCGCAGAATTTGTACGCACGCAAGCTCGGTCAGCCTGCCCTGCGTGAGCTTCGCGGAGGTATTTAATGACAATGAAAGAGCATAGCTTACGCCGCTAGCACATTTAATGACGCAAGCAGTGGGCTCCTTGCGCGTGATAATTCCTTCGATCGCCGCTATCATCTAAGAGCCTTTAAAATTTCGTTTATGCTCTCATTAAGCGCTAAATTTAGGGCATTATAAATGCTTTGCGAGCTAGGATCAGGCACGAAAACGCGCTTAGTGACGATGCCTGATTTTATGCTTTCTAAAGAATTCAAAATTTCATATCCCATCGTGACGGTTGCTTGATCGTTATTGACCTGAAGCGCTACGATACTGGTTTTTAGGCGCAAATCCCGCTCTTTTGGCACAAAGATCGGATTTAGCGAGCAGGTGGAAAATGCCGCATCAAGCAGCGCCTTATATACCATCTCGCTAGGCATCGTGATAAATTTGGCGTCGCTTGCGAACCGCGTTCGGTTTCTAAAATCCACTATTAAAATATCCCGCCTATCGACGAGATCGGTCGCTGTGATGGTGTCGATAAAGATATTTTTGCGCGCACCGCTAGGATTTACGCAGCGCTTTTGATCATAACGCAGCTCGTAGTAGGTGTATGGCTTAGCCTGCTTGGCTAAGCAGCCGCCTAAAAATATCGCCGCTAGCGTCGCAGCAAGCGTAAACTTTATAAAATTTTTCATCTTTATTCCTTTTTATCGTCGCGATCCGCGCCTTTAGAAGTGTCTTTGAAAAAGAAATCGTAAGGATTGTCCTCTAGCCTAAACATCGCACCTTGGAATTCTCTAAGCGATTTTTTTAGCTCGCGAAGAGTGTTTTTTGCCTCCTCAAGCGTAGGATCCAAGATCGCTTTTAGATTGTACTCGCCGCGATCGATACGCTTAGTGATGATGCCTGTGGTTTTATCCAGTGAATTCGATAGATTGGCAGCACTCACGGCAAAGGCGTTTAGATTATCTAGCAGCGCGTCTAGCTCCTTCTCGCGCTCGTTTAAATTTGCTATGAGAGTATTTACGTTAGCAAGCAGTGCGTCTAGGCTTTGGAATTTTTTCTCATCACTTAGCTCAGCGCTAAATTTATCCATCGAAGATAGAATTCTATCCACTTTATCGGTATTTTGCTTAGACAACAGCCCGTTAATCTTAAAGATCATCTCACTCACGCTATCGGTGATGACTTCAGCTTTAGAGCCGATTTTATCAAGAAGCGTTTTATCCAGCGCAATTATCGGCTTTTTATCATTCGGCGGAAAAAGCTTGCCGCTTCCTTTCGTGATATTTATAAACGCGATTCCGCTTATGCCTTGAGATTCTACCTTGGCGACGCTATCTTGCGAGATCGGCAGTTTGCTTTTTACCGAAATTTCAATCTCGATGATCGCATTTTCGATATCGGCAAAGTCGATGCTTTTGATGATGCCCGCATTTACGCCGATAAATTTAACCTCGGAATTCTCCTTAATGCCTACGGGAAGCTCTTTTGTGTGGATATAGTAGGAGCGGTAGCTCTCGCTGCGGTCGGTCTTTGTAAGCATCCACCACATAAATGCCGTAAGAGCCGCGACGCAAATCATAACAAATGCGCCTACTATCGTGTATGAAGTTCTATTTTCCAATCTTTTCTCCTAATTTCAGAGCGTAAAATTTAAGCCCTGCGATATGCCTTAAAATAGCCATTTGGGCTTAAATTTTAAAACTTAGCACTTTCTCAGATAGCCGCAAAATTTGCAGAATCATCTGAGTTTAAATTTTAAAGCTTAGCGTGCATTTTGAAATTTCAAAATATCGCCGCGCCGTATTTTAGCGTAAAATTTTACCGCCCCGGTTTAAATTTAACGCCGCTTGCTCGTTAAAATTTCAAAATTTAAAAGCGCTATCCAATAAATGCGCCCTTAAATACGACCCGCCTAAATTTTAAAATTTTGATTGAGCCGCTAAGGTCTAAATTTTAAAATTTAAGCCCTGCGGAGCCCGGAATTCCTCGCTAGGTTTAAAATTTAAAATTCTTCCGCTGCTATTTTAAAATTTCAGCTCCTACCTATCTAAATTTTACTCGCCGCGATGCGTATTTCGGCTCGGTAAATTCCGAAGCTCAATCCCTTTGTCGCATCTTAAATAGCTCTTCGAGCGGATTATTCTCCAGGCTT
>NZ_CALHHT010000370.1 GCF_938031315.1 uncultured Campylobacter sp. | reverse complement strand
TCGAACGGCAACTCTCTAAGTTTAAACATCTTTCTCTCCTTGAAATGAATTTTGAAGCGATTATAGCCTAAAATTTCTAAACGAATAATAAAATTTATTATTTAGGATTAATTTTAAGACGAATTTCAATCTAAGCCATCGCAATCGCACTTTAAATTTAAAATTTAAGCGGTTTATTAACGCCAAAGCTTTCTTTTATCCTCATCGGAGCGCTTTTTGTGTGCGACCGGGCGTACGAGTTTAAGCGCGCTGCTAGTGCGCACGAGCGGCTACTTACCGTCATCTGCGCGGTTGGGAGCTTTTTATATTTATGCTTGCTTTTAAATACATAGCGCGGCGCTCGCATACGCCCTATACGTAGGATCGGCACGATCGGCGCCGTGATGCTGGACATATTCGTTCGCTGCGAGAAAATTTCTGCGCGCAAAGCACCTACTATTTCTCATAATTTCAAGCGCCACGATGCTGAAATTAATTTAGAATTTTGGCGAATTTAGCTAAGCTTAGCGCTAAATTTAACGCAAAGGAAAACCATGAAAATCATCGAAGGCTCGCTTGCTCTTAAGGGCAGCGAAAAGATCCTAATCATCAACGCCCGCTTCAACCACATCATCACCGATCGCCTAGTCGAGGGGGCGCACGATGCGTTTTTGCGCCACGGCGGCAAGGAGGAAAATTTAAGCCTGATGCTGGTGCCTGGCGCTTTTGAGATCCCGCTCGCGCTTGAAAAGGCGTTAAGCTCCAAGCTCTACGACGCCGTCGTCTGCCTAGGCGCGGTGATCCGCGGCTCTACTCCGCATTTTGACTACGTAAGCGCCGAGGTAAGCAAGGGTATCGCAAACACCATGCTAAAATACGGCGCGCCCGTGACTTTCGGCGTACTGACTACCGATAATATCGAGCAAGCGATCGAGCGTGCAGGCTCAAAGGCCGGTAACAAGGGCTTTGAGGCGATGAGTGGCGCGATCGAGCTTCTAAGCCTATTTCGCAACATAAAGGCGTAAAATGGCCACCAGACACCAAGCCAGGCTCGCTGCGATCTCGCTGCTCTACTCCCGCGACATGAACGGCGGCGGCGAGGACTTTGCGGACGAGTATCTTGAAGAAAAGCGCATTCGCAACGAGCAGCGCAACTGGACGCTGGCGCTTCTGCGCGGCGCTAGCGAAAATCTCGCCGCGGTCGATGCGCTGATAGATGAAAATTTAAAGGAATTTAAGCTCGCCGAAATTTCGGCTCTGGAGCGCGCGATACTTCGGCTCGGGGCGTATGAGTTGCGCTTTACGGACACGGACGCGGGCATCGTCATCAACGAAGCGATCAACTCCGCCAAGGAGCTTGGCATCTCGTCTAAATTTATTAACGGCGTGCTGGACGCGCTAAAAGATAGCCCCGTAAACATCGCGGCGGATAAAATTTCCAAGCCGACTGCGACGGAAAGCGAAAATCTCGAGACAACCACAGAGGCAGCCAAAAATTTTAAGCCTGCTGCGGCAAAAAACTCCGCTGTTTCAGACAGCAACGTTGCGGCGAAAAATTTCATCCCCACAGGCGCGGACGGCGATACGAAAAATTTTACGAGAGCAAAGAGGGGCGGCGCGCCGAAAAATTCTACGGCGAGTAGAAGCAGACCGTCTAAAAAGCCCGCTAATTCGAAAACTCGCAGCGCGTCCGCAAAAAAATCCGAATCCGCCGCAAGCAAAAAATTTAAAACGGAGAGAAATTTTAAGGCCGGAGATAAATTTAAGACGGAGAAAACGGGCAAAAATTTCAAAACGGGCGAGCGAGGTAAAACTTTTAAGGCAGGCGAACGAGGCAAAGACGCCGCGCCGAAAAAAGAGGGCGCGGATAGAAATTTCAGAGTCGGCAAAAACGCGGTATCTAAAAAGAGCGCTGCTGGTAAAAATACTGCGCCCAAAAGTAACGCGGAGCGCAAAATCTCTACCGCGCCGAAAAAATCTGCGGGCGGCAGAGGCGCCGTCTCAAAAAGACCTGCGAGCAGCAAAGGCGCGGTACGCGGCAAGGATAAACGGTGAAGCTCTGCGTCGCGCTTGATCTGGGCTCGAAGCAGCAGTGTTTACAGCTGGCGGAGCAGCTTGCGGACTTTTCGGATAAAATTTGGCTCAAAGTTGGGCTGCGAACTTATTTGCGTGACGGAGCGGGCTTTGTGGGGGGGCTAAAAAAGCTCGGGGATTTTAAAATTTTTCTCGATCTAAAGCTCTACGACATCCCAAACACGATGGCCGATGCCGCCGAGGAGATCGCTAAAATCGGCGTTGATATGATAAACGTGCACGCAAGCAGCGGCAAGCGCGCAATGGGCGCGGTGATGGAGCGACTGGACAAGCTCGGTTCGCGCCCGCTGGTGCTTGCGGTCTCTGCGCTAACGAGCTTTGATCAGGCTGAATTTAGCGCAGTTTACGAGCAAAATTTAAACGACGCGGTGCGCAAATTTAGCGTGGCGAGCTACGAAGCCGGGCTTGACGGCATGGTCTGCTCGGCGTTCGAGAGCCGCCTGATAAAGGACGCTACGAGCGAAAATTTTATCACGCTCTGCCCAGGCGTACGGCCGTTTGGCGAGAGCGCAGCAGATCAAAAGCGAGTGGCAGACCTGGGCGCCGCGCGCGAAGCGAGGGCGGATTTTATCGTAGTCGGTCGCCCGATATATCAAAGCGCCGATCCGTGCGAAATTTGCGAGCGAATTTTAGATCAAATTTAGCGCCAAAGCTTGCGTAAAATTTGGTGAAAATCATTTTAAGCGTGGTTTTCGCGCGAAAGAAATTTTAATTAAAATGCGCACAAAGGCAGCTAGGATGACGTCGAAGCGCCGTCGTCATCTTTTTACAAAATCCGTTGGTAATTGAAACTGATAGATATTTCCTCCCTCCCAGCATTTTTCTGGGTAGAATTTCATCCCGTTGGGAATTGAAACAGCTTGCGTTGGAACGACGTAAATTTAAAAACTAGAGTAGAATTCCATCCCGTTGGGAATTGAAACAAACTATCTGCGAACGCTAGGGTCTGAAACGCTAGGTAGAATTCCATCCCGTTGGGAATTGAAACTGCCGTATCGGATTTTGATAGAAAGGATATTGATTCAAAGATTGAAAAAACTTTGAATTTTTATAAGGGTTCATATATCTCGGTTAACGGCGAAAAGCAAATTTCTTTATTTGATTTTTCGACTGCTGCCAATATTCAGCCTACTAGGTATCACGCCGAGCTTTATAATCGGATTTCAACGATGAGGGTTTTTGCTAAAGAGCTTGGTTTCGATGCTCCTATTTTTCTTACTTTGACGGCTCCGTCTTATTTAAAGCCTCTTAAACAGGTCAAGTTGGGTAAATCAAAGAATTTTAAGCTTGTTGATAATCCTAAATTTAGCGGCGAGGCGGATTATGTTTCTAAGGCTAGAGATTTTATTTCCGATTCTTGGCGTAAATTTCTACGCCAGCAGATATTTAAGGACATAAAAGCCGAATTTAAGCAAAATATCGTCTATTTGCGCGTTTTTGAGCCACATTTGGACGGTTGCCCTCATTGTCATATTGTGGCTTTTATTCCGTCTAAATTTAAGGACAGATTCGTTAAGCTCGCTCAAAGCTATTTTTCTACTCGAACGGATGTTAAAAGCGAATTTGACGATGACGCGGGCGGCGTTGTTTCATATCTTTTAAAATATGTTCTTAAAACGTTTAAGAATGGTAAGAATGGCGAGTTAAACGACGTCGCGTATTGGTATATTCTTTACGGCGTTAGGCGCTTTACTACTTCTCGCACGATTATTCCTATGTATCTTTATCGCAAAATTCGGCAATATAAAGAATTTAGAGATTTAAAATATGTTACGAATCTTTTTCGCGACGGCTTTATAAGCTGTGATTTGATTGCCGATAATAAAAAATTCGTTAGTGGCGAAAAGCTTAAGGCATCTGATTATATTGTCGCTTCGATTATTGTTTCAGTTGATGGTTTTGATTATCTTGAACATAAAATTGCTTATAAGCGTAATGATAATGTCAAGATTCATTTCTATTCATCAGATGGTAAAATTCAATCTCACGAGCTTAAATTTGTCCAATCTGCCTATAATAGTGGCAAAAATCCTATAATTTATAAACCTAGCAAGATATTCCGCACTGCTTGGAAAGATATGAGCGATGAAAGGCTTAAACTTTACTGGCGCGATAATTGCAAAGAAATGACCGATGATATTCTAAGCGTCCAAGATTATGCCATGCTTGAGAATGAGATGATTGAGCGCGGGTTTCTGCAGAGGTATAAAAATCATATCAGATATTTTACGCAGCACGCTTTAGAAGATATTAGAGAGTTGGAATTCAAATATTCCAATAATGGCGTTATGTCGTATCCGTTTTAGGAAAAATTTTTAAAATTTATTTGAAAGGATGAGAGATGTCTATAAGATATCAATGTGATGTATGCGATAAGCTTGATGATGGATATCCAATGGATATTTACGAAGTATCTAAGGAAGTCCAGGACTATACTGGGTTTTTTTATGAGCATATTTGTAAAGAGTGTTTAAAGGTTCTGACTGAAGACGATGGAGGAAAAAAAATATTTATAGTTAGGAATGGCAAGATCTTATTAAAAAGTGATAAAAGGCTTAAGTGATATGAAATTTAGTTATTACGCCGATCTTTATCTCAAATTTGGCAAGAAAGAGTGGAAAAATTCGACTTTTGTTAAAAACGCGGGTATTGTGGCAAATCGCTTGCGCTTTTTCGAAAATATGGAAATTTTTGACATAAAGCCGTCTGTAATTCGTGTATGGCTTGACGGCATATCCGATGTTTGCAACAAGAGCAAAAAACACTATCTTTCGGCTCTAAGTCAGATTATCAAGATTGCTATAGAGGACGAGGAAATTTCTAAAAATCCTCTGGTGCATATTAAAAAAATGCAGCATATAACTCCTCGTATTGAGCCTTTCACGAATGAGGAAGTATTGAAAATCCTGGAGACTTCCAAAAAATACAATGAAAATTTTAGGATTTTTCTAAAGGTCGGTTTCTTTACGGGGCTTCGCACGGGCGAAATTTTAGCTTTGAAAATTTCCGATATAGACCTGCAAAATCGTATTATTTCGGTAAATTCTACTCGTTCAAGGTTCGGCGAAAGCACCCCCAAAACCTATTTAAGCATTCGTAAAGTGCCTATTTTAAATGCTCTTTACGATCCTTTGAAAGAATTTATTCGTTATTCTTTAATGAATAAATATTTGTTGGAGACCCAATATCATAAGCCTTATAAAGATACTAGTGTTTTTACTTATGATTATTGGAAGCCCATTTTAATGGAGCTAAATTTGAAGTATCGTCGCCTTTACAATATGCGTCATACTTATGCTACAAATATGCTTTACCAAAATTTCGTTTCACCTGTTGAGCTTGCAAAGCTTCTAGGGCATTCCACTCCAAAAATGGTTTATGACGTTTACGTTAATTACCTTAATTCTAACTTAAAAGATTTCGATCGAAACATTAAAATTTATTGAATTTTCGTTATTTTCCACGTCGTGGATATGGTTAGGGTCGCTAGACTTTCTAAAAAAGTGCTTAAAATATCGCTAAAATGGGGTTTCTGGCGGACAGAGAGGGATTTGAACCCTCGAGCCCCGGTTAGAAGCTGCACCCTTA
>NZ_CALHHT010000369.1 GCF_938031315.1 uncultured Campylobacter sp. | reverse complement strand
GAGAAAATACCGCGCCAAATGGGGCTACTACGACAAGTCTACGAATAAAATTTAAAATCGCCGCCGCCGAATAAATTTAAGCAAAATTTTGACCGGGTAAAATTTCGGATCGGCTTTTGCGCGCCGATTAAATTTACGCGCTCATCAGGCGAGAGGGGTTTAAAATTTTTATCCGCGACCGCCTCGATAAAATTTAATCCCAAAAGCTCGGCTACGCTCAAATTTGACTCTTTTAGCTCAAATTTACCTCTGATCTTGCCGTCGTTTCCGCTAAGCCTAAGCCCGATACCGGCAAGCGCGCCGATGACGCCGCGAGCGCCGCTTTTTAGCTCTTTTAAAAATACGTTTTGTGCGCTTGCCGTCTCAAATGCCCGCTCCATGCTTAAAAATATCTCCTTTGCGCTTCTGCCGAAATTTATCAGTTCTTGTACGTTTAAGATATCTTTTTCAAAGGCCGCCGCGATGCCAGGCTCCGCGCCGAGCGCGCTTTTGCGCTCTAGCAGCTCAAGGGCAAAATTTAGCACGCTCTGCTTTTGCGACTCGCTAAGCCAGGCTTCAAAACACATGCAGCTATTGTGCGAGGTGTAGTTGATGCGAGGATCAAGCAAAAGCTGATGGCGCGTGACGAATGAAACGGGCGCAAACGAGCCCGCAAAGGCGGCGATCTCCTCGGCAAGAAGGCCCGTAGAAATCTCGCCGCCGAGCTCGTCCGTATCGTCGATGCAAAGTAGAAATTTAAATTTCATTTTAAAAGCCTTAACATTTAAGTCGATTTTAAATATTTATAAAATAAAATTATATTCAAATATTTTAATAAATTTATTCCATGAAATGGTATTTTACACAATATATAATAAAAATTTTATTTTAAGGAGTTAGGATGAAAAAGATTGGCTTAATCGCCTGCTGTGCCGCGATAGCGCTTCACGGTGAGGTGTTTACGCTCGGACAAATCGAGGTCGTAGAAAACGTCGGCGGCGTGCAAAAAAGCGACACGAACGTCGTGACCATCGATGAGCAACAGATGCAAAAAGACGAGATAAAGCGTCTCTCGCAGGTCGCTTACAGTACGCCGGGCGTTTATGCGGATAAAAAAGGCCCGCGCGCCGAGCAAAATTTCTACGTTCGCGGTTTTGATTCGCGCAGAGTGCCGCTTTTTATCGACGGAATTCCCGTTTACGTGCCTTACGACGGCAACGCAGACTACGGCAGGTTTAGCACGTTCGATCTAAGCAGGATCGATATCTCAAAGGGCTCAAGCTCGGTGCTCTACGGTCCAAACACTATGGGCGGCGCGATAAATTTAATCACCAAAAAGCCTAGCAAGGAGCTTGAGGGAAATTTAGGCTACGGCTTTGAGACGGGCAGAAGCGGCAAAACCTACGGCAACAACGTCGATTTGAACGTCGGTAGCAAGCAGGAGCTATTTTACGTGCAAGCTGGCGGCAGCTTTATGGAGGATATGGGGCAGCAGATGTCGCGTAAATTTAAAGGAGACGCAAACGACAACGAGGACGGCGGCAGACGCGATAACTCCGTGCAGCGAGATAAGAAATTTAATATCAAACTCGGCCTTACGCCAAACGAAACCGACGAATACGCGATCGCCTACGTAAATCAAAAGGCAAGCAAAGAGCAGCCGATGTATGCGGGAAGATATACGACTTTTAGCCAAAAAGACCGCAAATGGGAGTGGTATCAATGGGACAGACAAAGCGTCTATTTCCTATCGCATACGAAATTTGCAAATAGCTTTTACATAAATACTAAGGCTTTTGCTGATGAGTTTAAAAACGGAATGTTTGATATCGATAAAAAAGAGGATAGCAAGTATAAGGATAACGCATACGGATTCGGTTTGGAAATGGGCGGAGACGTAAGCGATAGCAACACGCTTAAATTTGCCACAAACTACAAACACGATAAGCACTCCGGACATAGAATCCACTATACCGGAAGATTCGGCACCGAACCCACCGTTACCTTTATAGATAGAACCTACGGTTTCGCGCTTGAAGATACTCACAAATTTACCGAGTTTACCAAACTGATTTTAGGCGCTAGTTATGACACGAGAGATGCTATTAAGGCCGAAGACTACATTCAATATAAAGGCGGCGGAGGTGGAGCCAGTAACCCCGC
>NZ_CALHHT010000368.1 GCF_938031315.1 uncultured Campylobacter sp. | reverse complement strand
CGAGCTTGCGAGCTGGAAATTTCACCGCTAAATTTGCTTATCTTTTCACACTCTTGAGACATCAAAACTCTAATGCTTTTTAGAATCTTATTAAGGAAATTCTAGAGATTCCTGTAAAATTTGCTATTTTAGTAGCCTTATATCCTCTGCAAAGTACTTGAGAATTTCTCTAAATTTCTTCTGCGAAATTCGGGAACGGATTATATACTTGTTTTTCATCGGCAGGATCATAGTTAAAAACTCCTTTGAAAGTTTTTAACTTATCTTGAGCCTAAATAATTTTAAAATTCCCAAAAATAGGGCTTAAAAAATTATCTAAAAATTCAAAAAACAGGAAAAATTCTTATAGTTGGTAGACTTGAATTTACCCCGCGTATTTAAAATTTTATTAATCTTGCTTGTGTATAATTACACACGAAAGTTTAAAAAATGAGCAAAGACGATAAATTAATCAAGGATTTACAAAACAATCCCAAGAACGTAAGGTTTGAGACGCTAGAAAAAATTTTACTTAGTAGAGGTTTTATTTTGCAAAGCGTTAAAGGCCCTCATCATAATTTTGTCAGAAACGGCTATTTGGTAACTTTGCCCAAGCATAAGCCTATGAAAATTTTCTACGTTAAACTTGTGCTAAAATCTATAGAGGAGCAGAAATGAAAAAGGATTTAAACTATTACCTGAATTTGCCTTATAAAATCGAGCTTAGAAAGATAGCGGACGATGAAGGCGGCGGCTGGGGTGCTTTTATGCCGGAATTTAAAGGTTATGCTTTGTTTTGGGGTGACGGCGATACAAAAGAGGAAGCATTAAATGATCTTGATGCCGCTTTTAAATCTACGCTTGAGAGTATGCTAGAGCATAACGATTTTATTCCCGAGCCTACTTCCGATAAGAAAATTCGTGTAAATGTAAGCCTTTCGCAATCTTTGCTTAATGCTATTGACAAGGTAACCAATAATAGATCACAATTTTTAAGCGAGGCTGCAAATTTAAAGCTTAAGGGAATTTAATAAAATCTATTGTAAGACTAAATATGGTGCGACCGACGAGACTTGAACTCGTACACCTTGCGGCACTACCCCCTCAAGATAGCGTGTCTACCAATTCCACCACGGTCGCATAAATTTTAAAGCTTAATCTCAAGCCTTGAATTATATAAGTTTAAAGCCCGATTTCTCGGGCTTAGTATCAATTTGCAGCAGCCTTTAAACCCGCTGTCAAAAAAGGATTTACGAAAAGCAAGATAAATGAAATAACTAATGCATAGATAACCTGCGCTTCGATCATCGCAAGCGAAATATACATCGTAGTCGATAGTTTGCTAGCTACGCTCGGGTTTCTAGCAATACCGGTAATTGTCGCGTTAGCGGCATTTCCCATACCCATAGCGCCACCGAAGGCAGCCAAGCCCAAAACGATACCGACCGTGATCGCAGAATAAGAAACGATCTGAGTGTAAGCACTTAGCTGCTCGCTAGCGAAAGCCGCGCCGCAAAGCGCAAATAACAATACAAGAACTTTTTTCATAAAAGTCTCCATAAATAAATTTTAAAACGAGTTTCGGATCAATACCCCTACTCCACCGTTTCAAGAGCAAAATATTATTAAAATTTTGCTTTTGATTTGTTTAATCTGGCGGAATTTGCGTTAAATTTAACAAATCCCGCCGAGCACGCCGACATCTTAGCGCTTAGCGTCGAGATATGTATTTAGCGCTGCAACGTAGGCCTTTGCAGACGCTAGCATCGTATCTACGTCAAGTCCTCTGCCGATGATGGCGCCCTCGCCCGCAAATTCCACCTTGACGGTTACTTTCGCTAGCGCGTCTTTACCCTGCGAGACCGCTTTTACTTGATACTCCTTCAGGCTACCGCTGATGCCGCTAATGCGATCTATCGCTTTAAATATCGCATCCACGCCGCCGTTTCCAAGCGCGCTATCGCTTAAAATTTCATCCTTATATCTTAGCGTAAGCGCGGTGCTAGCGTGTCCTTTGTTGCAGCTATTGGAGCTTAAAACCAGCACTTCGTAGGTCTTTTCGGCTCCCACGAACTCGTCGTTTACGAGCTCTCTAATATCCTCGTCGAAAACGTCCTTTTTGCTGTCGGCGAGCGCTTTAAATTTATTAAACGCGATCTCAATCTGCTCGTTACTAAGCTCATATCCCAAAGATACCAGCTTGTCCTTAAAGGCGTGACGTCCGCTGTGTTTGCCCAGCACGAGCGAGTTTTTATCAAGCCCGATATCCTCGGCGTGCATGATCTCGTAAGTTTCTTTGTGTTTTAGCACGCCGTCTTGGTGGATGCCGCTTTCATGCGCGAAGGCGTTTTTGCCCACGATCGCTTTATTAGGCTGCGGCTCGATGCCGGTAATGCTAGCGACTAGGCGGCTGGATGGATAAATTTCTTTCAAATTTATATCGGTATAAAGCGGCGCAAATTTATCTGTGCGCGTCTTGATCGCCATTACGATCTCCTCTAGCGCCGCGTTGCCCGCGCGCTCGCCGATACCGTTTATCGTGCACTCGACCTGTCTGGCTCCTGCCAAGATAGCGGCTAAGGAATTTACGGTAGCCATTCCCAAGTCGTTGTGGTTATGTACCGAAACTACGGCGCGCTCGCCGATAAGCTTAACGATCTCGCCTATGCGCGCAGTAATCTCATCCGGATAGAGATAGCCCACCGTATCGGGGATATTTATAGTGGAGGCTCCGGCGTTTATCGCGGCGTCGCATATCTCTTTTAAAAAGCCGATATCGCTTCTGCACGCATCCTCGCAGCTAAACTCCACGTCATCGCATAGGCTTTTTGCGTATTGCACAGACTCTACGGCGCGCTTTATGACCTCTTGCGGCTGCATTTTGAGTTTAAATTCCATATGGATAGGGCTTGTGGCGATGAAGGTGTGGATACGCCCAAGCTTCGCGCCCTTTACCGCTTCTCCAGCGGCTTTGATATCTTTTTCTAAAGCGCGCGCAAGAGAGCATACGCGAGCCTTGCTAACGGTGCCCGCGATCTTTTCTATCGCGTCAAAGTCCCCGGGGCTCGCCGCTGCAAAACCCGCCTCGATAACATCTACGCCCAGCTTTTCAAGCTGCAACGCAAGATGGATCTTCTCATCCGTATTCATCGACGCTCCGGGGCTTTGCTCGCCGTCACGAAGCGTAGTATCGAAGATTATGATTTTATTTTTGTCCATTACAAATCCTTTCAAATGGTTAAAATTTGGCAAAATTATAGCCGTGCAAGCTTAAAACAATCGCGGCGATAAACATATCTGAGATTATTTCGCCGTTTCCTCGGGTTTGTCTTTTTTATGAAATTTAGCCGCGCTTAAATTTAAAGCTCCGCGAACCAAACCGTAAACGATATAAACCAAAGTGAGCACCGCCGGAAATTCCAGCCTGAAAAGATATAAAAGCGAGAAAAATACGACGATTAGAAGCACTAAAATTTTAATCGCGTTGGGGCGCTTTAGGCTGATCTTTTTAAAGCTCGGAAAGCGGATGTTGCTTACCATCAAAAACGATAGCGCCGCCATTGCGATGATCAAAAATACCCCAAACCCTTTGGAAAGCTCATATTTTAGATAAATTCCAATCCAAAACGCCATCGTAATCGCAGCCGTCGGAATCGGCAGCCCGATAAAAACGCTAGGCTCGTAGGTGCCCGTGGTGACGTTAAATCGCGCCAGCCTGATCGCGCCGAAAACCACGTAAAGCGCAGCTACGAGCGAACCGACCTTACCGTAATCGTGCCCGACCGCGCAGTAAAACAGTAGCGCCGGCGCAACGCCGAAAGCCACGATATCCGCAAGGCTGTCAAATTCCACGCCGAATTTCGACGTAGCATGCGTTAGCCTCGCCACGCGGCCGTCAAGCCCGTCGCAGATCAAGGATAAAATGATATAAAAGATCGCGGCGCTGAAGTTGCCTTTGATCGTAGAAATTATGCTGATGACCGCCAAAAATACGCTTGCCGCCGTGAAAAGATTCGGCAATATGTAGATTAATTTTCCCTTTTCCTCTTCCATCTCTTACTCTTTAAAATTTTATTTTTACACCGCTTTTCATTCGGTGCCGCGGATCACGCGTAAAGCATTTTAGCGCGACCTTCTTAAAATTTAGCGCTAAGTTCTTGCCCTGCGCGAGGCTTTAAATTTAAGCCTCGCTCTTTGCGCTTTCGATATCGTCGTTAGCGCCTAAATTTCGCACCAGACGGGTAGGCATGCCGTTATCTTTTTCAAATTTAGAGATGATCTCTACGATCTGCTCTCCAGAGACCGTCTCCTTCTCATACAGCGCCTTTACCATCTCCTCGATCGCCGGAGCGTAGGTCCTTAGCGTCTCTTTTACCGCCGCGTAGCGCTCATCCAGCGTCTTGCGGACATATTCGTCGATCTTAACCGCCGTTACCTCGCTGTAATCCTTGATGCTCTGTCCGCCGTTTAGGAAGGAATACTGCTGCTTTTCTAGCACCGCAAGCCCGAGCGCATCGGTCATTCCGACCTGAGTAGCCATAAATTTAAGCATATCGGTAGCGCGCTGTAGGTCGTTGCCCGCGCCGTCGGTGATCTCTCCTAAAAACACGTCCTCCGCCGCGCGCCCCGCCAAAAACGTATCGATCTCGGCAAAAATTTCATGGCGCTGATGCAGATATCTATTTTCAAACGGAGAATTTAGCGTATATCCCGCGGCACTCAATCCGCGCGGTACGATAGTTACTTTAGATACCGGCATCGCGCCTTTGGTAAGCTCGGCGATGAGCGCATGCCCGCTTTCGTGGTAGGCGACGATTCGCTTTTCGATCGGGCTTACGCGGCGCGATTTTTTAGCCAGTCCGATACCGACGCGTTCGATCGCTTCGAGCAGGTCTTTTTGCTCGACCTCCGCCTTTGCCTCGCGACCCGCTAAAAGCGCGGCTTCGTTGATGATGTTTGCAAGATCGGCTCCCGCAAAGCCCACGGTAAGTCGCGCGATCTCTTCGATATCGATGTCGCGGGCAAATTTAACGTCGCGCATATGCACCTTTAAAATTGCCATTCTGCCGTCAAAATCGGGTCTATCGACCAAAACCTGCCTATCAAATCTGCCTGGACGCAGAAGCGCCGCATCCAGCGTCTCGGGGCGGTTGGTAGCCGCAAGGACGATCACCGGGCTTGATTCCGAGCCGAAGCCGTCCATCTCGGCAAGTAGCTGATTTAGCGTCTGTTCGCGCTCGTCGTTACCACCGCCGATACCGCCTGCGGTTCTGCTTTTGCCGATCGCGTCGATCTCGTCGATAAAAACGATCGCCGGAGCCTGCTTTTTAGCGTTATCGAATAGATCCCTCACCCTGCTAGCGCCCACGCCTACGAACATCTCGATGAAGCTCGAACCCGATACCGAAAAAAACGGCACGTCCGCTTCGCCCGCGACAGCCTTGGCTAACAGCGTCTTACCCGTGCCTGGAGGACCCACCAAAAGCACGCCTTTTGGAATTTTAGCCCCGAGGCTGATGTATCGCTCCGGATTTTTTAAGAAATCTACGATCTCTTTAACCTCCTCTTTCGCCTCTTCGACGCCCGCTACATCGCTAAATTTAACCTTCGGCTTTTCGGCGCTTACCAGGTTTTTAGAGCTTCCGATGCCGAGCACGCCGCCGCCCATATTGCGCTGCATGCGGTTGGCTAAAAACATCCAAATTCCAAAGAAAATCACGAGCGGCAAGACCCAGCTAAAGAGCAGATCGGTCAAAAAATTGCTCTCGTTATACGCGCCGTATGGAATTTTGCGCGATTCTAAAATTTGAACTAGCTCGGGATCATCCACGCGCTTGGCGGTGTAGATTACGTTGCCGACTTGCGCTTTAATCGTGGAACTTCCGATGGAAACCATGCTCACTTGAGAGTTTTTGATCTGCGATTTTAGCTCGGAGTAAGTTACGTTTCTACTCTCGCCCGAGACGGAGCCTAGCACTCCGCCGCTATCAAATCCGCCACTTGGGGATATCGCTTTAAACACGACTATCAAAATAAGCGCGAAAATAATAAAAACGCCGATCGGATTTTTATTGAAAAAATTATTTCCACCGCCGTTTTGAGGGGGTTGATTGTTTTGGTTATTGTTCATATCTTCCTTTCATATACGAAGCTAAGCCATTCGTTTTGCTTTTTCATCTGCACGAAATTTAAATCCGAAAAGGCTTGCTCTATCCTATCTTTATATTTTTCTAAAATTCCCGACAGCACGAGCTTGCCGCCGGGTTTTAGCGCTTTTTTCAGATCCGCGCTTAGGATCAAAATCACGTCGGCGATTATATTTGCGACGACGAGATCAAACTGCGGCTGCGCGCTTTTGCTTGAACTTTGCTCGTTTAGGCTTGAAACGCTGCCGAGCCAAATTTTATCGATCTGCACGCCGTTTTTCTCGGCATTTTGCTGCGTAGCGGTCACCGCCTGCTCGTCGGTATCGCAGGCACTTACTTTTGCGCCCAGTTTTTTCATCGCGATACTTAAAATTCCGCTGCCGCAGCCCACGTCAAGCGCGCTCATACCCGCGCAAGTAAGTTCACTAAGTATCGCCAGGCACATATTGGTGCTTTCGTGATGGCCTGAGCCGAACGCCAGCGCAGGATCGATCAGAAGATCGATTAGCGCGGGATCTTGCGATCTTTCGCACCAGCTCGGACGGACGTAAAATTTGCCGACCGCCACGGGCGCGACGCCTTTTTTATACTGCTCGATCCAATCGATATTAGGCTTTTTTGAAATTTCGATCTGCAGATCGGCGTCTAAATTAAGAGATCGCGCAAGCCCCTTTTTAAACTCCTCAAACGCAAATTTTAAATTTTGCAGATCCTCTTCGTCGCGGATTATGAAGCGATCGCCGCGTTCTTCGACGCAGGTAACGCCGAGCTCAAACGCAAAGTTTTTAAAAAGCTCGCTTGCATTCGCGCTTTTTACGATCATCTCATAAAAAAAATCTTTCATCGCCTCACATCGCCTTTAAATTTTAAAATTTGCATATTACTAAAATTTAGTTCAAACTTTGCTTACGCTCGGGCGTTTTTATAGAGCTTCAAACGCCTTTTTAAGATCGAGCGTGCCTTCGTAATATGCCTTGCCGACGATGACGCCCGCGATGAGCCCTGCGTTTTTAAGCGAGATTATGTCGCTCATATCCTTTAC
>NZ_CALHHT010000367.1 GCF_938031315.1 uncultured Campylobacter sp. | reverse complement strand
GATAAAAGGATAAAAATGACGTTTTCACAGATTATTTTGACGCTTCAAAACTACTGGCACGAGCAGGGCTGCTTGCTCGTTCAGCCCTACGATATGCCCGCGGGCGCAGGCACCTATCATCAGGCTACCTTTTTGCGCAGTCTAGGAAGCAAACCTTGGCGCGCGGCATACGTCGCACCTTCGCGTCGTCCAACAGATGGGCGCTACGGCGAAAACCCAAACCGCCTTGGCGCGTATTATCAGTTTCAGGTGATCTTAAAGCCGAGCCCGGACAATATCCAAAAGCTCTATCTAAAAAGCTTGGAAAAGCTCGGGCTAGATCTTAAAAGCCACGATATCCGCTTCGTAGAAGACAACTGGGAGAGCCCGACGCTCGGAGCATGGGGGCTTGGCTGGGAGGTTTGGCTGGACGGCATGGAGGTGACGCAGTTTACCTATTTTCAGCAGGTGGGCGGCATCACGTGCGAGCTCATAAGCGGCGAGATCACCTACGGGCTTGAGCGTTTGGCGATGTATCTGCAAAACAAAGACGACGTTTACGACATCGTCTGGGACGACAAGGCGGGGCTAGTAACCTACGGCGACGTGCATAAAAGAGGCGAGTTCGAGTTTAGTAAATACAACTTCGAGCTTGCGGACACCGCGATGCTTTTTAATCAGTTTGAAAACTGTTTCGGCGAGTGCAAAAGCATCCTAAAGCACGGCCTGGCGCTTCCTGCGTATGATTACTGCATGCTTGCGGCGCACACGTTTAATGTCCTTGACGCGCGCGGAGCGATCTCGGTCACGCAGAGGCAGGATTATATTTTAAAGATCCGCGATCTTGCCAAAAACTGCGCGCTTTGCTATGCAGATCCGCAAAAATATGTCGCCGAGCTGTGCGGCACGGCATGCAGCGATAAAAAAAGCGGTAAAGAGGGCGGCGTGGCAAACGTAAACTCCGCAGGCGCAAATTTAAAAAACGCCCACGGCAAGAAAAACACCGCAGACAAAGCGGATAAAAGCGAAAAGTGAAATTTATGAAAACGGGCGAAATTTATGAAATTTTAAATGCCGCCGCGCCTTTTTGCGACGCAGAGGCGTGGGATAATAGTGGACTAACGCTCGGAAACTTGGATGATGAAATTTCAAAAATCTATCTAAGCCTCGACGTTACTAGCGAGCTGGTGCGCGAGGCGGAGGCGGGCTCGCTTTTCGTGGTGCACCACCCGCTGATTTTTAGCCCGCTAAAATCGCTTGATCCGCGGCTTTATCCTGCAAATTTGATCTATGAGATGATCCGCAAAAATATTTCTCTCATCGCGATGCATACGAACTTTGACAAGCACGTTTTAAACGGATTCGTAGCGCGCGAAATTTTAAAATTTGAAATTACGGATGAGCGGGAATTTTTAGTTTTCATGCGCGCGGATTTGAGCTTTGAGGCTCTGTGCGCACAGATAAAGCGCAAGCTTGGCATCGAGCATCTGCGCGCCGTAAAGACGAAAGATTTCATCCAAAATATCGCGCTTTGCACCGGCAGCGGAAGCGAACTAAATCAAAGCTTGGGCGTGGATTGCTTCATCACGGGCGACATAAAATATCACGCGGCGCTTCAAAATTTAGAAAACGGCGTGAGTTTGATCGACATAAATCATTTTGAAAGTGAGCGCTATTTTGGGCGCGCGCTCGCACCTTTCTTGCAAAAAAGCGAAATTGAAGTTATAATAAGCGAGCAAAAAAATCCATTTACGTATTATTAAAGGAAAAAGATGAACAAATATTTAAGCCAATTGGTAGAGCTTTGCGAATTCGATAAGCAGCTGGACGGATTTAAGCCTAAAATCGAGGCTGCGCAGGAGAAGCTGAGTAAAAAAAGCACTGAAATAAACGGTGCAAAGGAACAGATCGAAACTCTAAATGCGGAGATCGCCGAACTAAAATCTCAAATTTTACAAGCAAACGCGCAGCTTAGCGCCTTTTCGTCCAAGCTAAAAAGCACGGGCAAAAAAAGCGGCGCGGCAAAAACCGAAAAGGAGATCAAGGCCCTTAGCGTCGAAGAAGATATCGCAAAAGAGCAGCTCGAAGCCACAAACGAGGAGATCGAAAGGCTAGAAAAGATCGTAGCCGCAAAGGAAGTGCTCGTAAAAGAGCAGAGCGAAAAGCAAGAGGCGTTTGAAGCCGAGCTAAAAAGCTTGCAAGAGCAGGTAAGCGCCGAGATGGGCGAGGTCGAGGTTGCTCGCGGCGCGATCTACGCCAAGCGCGATAAGCTAATGCAGGCGATGAACCCCAAAACCGTCTCATTCTACGAAAAGATCCGCAAGTGGGCGGGCAACACGGCGGTCTCGCCGGTGCGCAAACAGGCCTGCTACGGCTGCTTTATGCGCATAAGCGACAAGACCTATTCCGCGGTCATCAAAAGCGACGACATCGTAACCTGCCCGTATTGCGGCAGAATTTTATATAAAGAAGCCGAGTGATCTACACCGCCTTGGCGTTTTTGGCGTGGCTTGTAGCTGCGCCTTTTATTTTTATCCTAAGCTTTAAAAAAAAATACCGCACGAGCCTGAAGGCGCGATTTTTTCTATACAAAAACCCTAAATTTAGCCCCGCTGCGGTGCACTTTCACGCTTGCAGTTTGGGCGAGGTAAACGCTCTTGCGCCGTTAATTTCTAAATTTGAGAGCGTCGCGCTTAGCACGACCACGCAGACGGGCTTCGGTGCGGCGCGCGCGCTCACGCCGAACTCTCGCTACCTGCCGTTTGAAAACTGGCTTCCATTTTGGCTTACGGGCAGCCGCGTGCTGGTGATTTTCGAAGCGGAGCTGTGGCTAAATTTGATCCGTTCCGCTAAATCGCGCGGAAGCTACGTGATCCTGCTAAATGCGCGCATTAGCGACCGCTCGTACGCGAGTTATCTGCGCTTTAAGTTTTATTATCGAAAAGCGTTTGAAAATATCGATCTGGTGCTTGCGCAAAGCGAGCTTGATGCGGCGCGGCTGCGGGAGCTCGGCGCAAAAAATATAAAGGTCGCGGGCAACGTGAAAAGTGCGAATATCGCCGTTGCGACGGAGGACTATTCTGCCGCGTCCGCAAATAGCTTCGTGCTTACGATCTCAAATACCCACGAGGGCGAAGAGGAGCTTGTTTTATCGAATTTAAACGATTTTATAAAATTTCACGGCTCGCAGAGTGCGCCCGAAAAAGACCCATATGCAGCGGGTGCCTGCGGCGATAAAAGCTTGCCTGGGGCTGAGCTTTGCAGCGAGACGGGCTCGTCCGAGCCGGTAAATTTAAACGCAGCTTCTTTGGATGCGGTGAGCTCAAGCGACGCTTCGTTCGCCGTGCCGAATACGGCGCCTTTAAACGGCGCGTCTTTAAATTCTATCGCACTAAATACGGCGGCTTCGACTGCCGCGCCGCAAAAGCTAAAAATCATCCTGGCGCCGAGGCACCCTGAGCGCTTTAAAAAGGTACGTGAAATTTGCAAGGCTTGGGCGCGCGAGCATGGGCTTAGCTTTGAGCGATTTAGCGACGGCGCGGGGCTTGAGAGCGATTTTATCTTGCTTGATGCCTTCGGGGAGCTAGCGAACTTTTATAAAATTTCAAACATCGTGATCTTGGGTGGCAGCTTTTTGCGCAATATCGGCGGACACAGCCCGATCGAGGCGGCGAGCTTCGGCGTGCCGATCATCAGCGGGCGATTTTTTCATAACCAAAAGGCGCTGTACGCGCTCGTACAAAATATCGCTCTGTGCGAGGCGAACGAAATTTCAAACGCTTTAAAAGAGCCGCTAAAGGGCACGCGTATAGATAAAATTTGCGATCTGCAAGAGATAGAAAATTTAATCAAGGAAAGAATTTAATGCAAGAAAAAGCCTACAAACTGCTAGCGGCGCAGGAAAATATCTCGCACAACGAAGCCAAGGCTCTCATCGACGCGGGGCTTGTGAGCGCGCGCGGCGCAAAGATCGCTCTAGCGCGCGAGATGCTCGGCGAAAATACTAAATTTAGCGTGATGAAACCCGCAAAACCCGCGATCATTTACGAGGATGAGAACGTTTTGGCAGTCAATAAGCCGCCCTTTATGAGCAGCGAAAATTTAGAAAAAATCTATAAATTCGGCCTTCTAAATCGCTTGGATAAGGAAACCAGCGGCGTCGTGCTGCTGTATAAGAACGAAGAATTTCGCGAAGCGGCGATTGCGGAGTTTAAAAATTTGCGCGTGAAAAAAAGCTACATCGCGATCGTAAAAGGGATCGTGAGCGAAGAGATGAAATTTGACGAGCCGATTTTGACGATAAAGACCAGAAGCGGCGCCTTTTCTAAAATTTCGCCAAACGGCAAGAGCGCATTTAGCGAGGTTTATCCGCTTATGGTAAGCGGCAAAAAATCGCTCGTAAAGGTGCGGATCGAGACGGGCAGGACGCATCAGATCCGCGTGCATCTGGCAAATGCGGGATTTGGCGTAATAGGCGATGAAAAATACGCTAAAAGCCGCGCGAAGCGGATGTTTCTGCACTCGTACGAGACCGAAATTTTAGGGCTAAAATTTAAAGCTCCGCTAGGTACAAGCTTCAACGAATTCGGCTTTGAAATTCCTAAGGATCTCTGATATTCAATGGCTTTTAAGTTAATTTTAGGTAACATCGCAAGTTTAAAAATTTTATAAGGGATCAAAGTGTTTGAGATCATAAGCGAGTCGTTTAAAAACGCGGTCAATAAATTAAAAACAATCGATGACGAAAAAGCTTTAAAAAACGCCTTGGAGACGCTAAAAAAGGCGCTTTTAAAGGCCGACGTGCACCACAAAGTCGTAAAGGATTTTTTGGCGCTCGTCGAAGCCGATCTTCGTATCGGTACGATAGGACAGAAGCCGTTTTTGCAGTCCATCAAGACAAATTTGACTAAAATTTTAACGGCGCCTAGAGGCAGCAGTCAGGGATTTGTATTCGCTAGCACGCCTCCTACGGTAGCTTTGATGACGGGACTTCAGGGAAGCGGAAAATCCACAAGCACGATAAAACTTGCAAACTATCTGAAACTTCGTAAAAAAAAGGTCTTGGTTGCAGCGTGCGACTTGCAGCGCCTAGCCGCGGTCGAGCAGCTCCGCCAGCTGTGCGAGGCGAATGAGATTGAGCTGTTTTTCATCGAGGGCGAGAGCGATCCGCTAAAGGTTGCCGAAAAAGCGCTAAGCAAGGCTAAAAGCGGGCTTTATGACGTACTGCTCGTAGATACGGCGGGACGTCTTGCGATAGACGAGGCGCTTATGGCACAGCTTGCGGAGATGAAAAAAGCTCTAAATCCGCATGAAATTTTTTACGTAGCGGACGCTATGAGCGGTCAAGACGGCATTAAAACGGCTGCTAAATTTGATGAAATTTTAGGCCTTACGGGCGTGATCTTAAGCAAATTCGACGCAGATACCAAAGGCGGCGTAGCTCTCGGTATCGCGCAGCAGCTGGGCATTCCGCTTCGCTTTATCGGAACCGGCGAGAAGGTGGCCGATCTGGAGGGCTTTATACCCGATAGAATCACCGGTCGCATTATGGGCGAGGGCGATTTAGCGACGCTAGCCGAGAAAACAAGCGCCGTTTTCGACGAAAGAGAAGCCAAGGCTCTAAACAAAAAGATCAAAAAGGGCGAGTTTAATTTCAACGATTTCGTAAATCAGCTCGAAAGCGTGAAAAAGCTCGGCAATATGAAAAATTTAATCGGCATGATCCCGGGACTTTCTAGCATGGCGAATAAGATAAAAGATATCGATTTGGAAAACTCAAAAGAGATACTTCATATCAAAGCGATGATCAACTCTATGACGCCGAAAGAGCGCGAAAATCCCGATCTGCTAAATAATTCGCGCAAGCGCAGGCTTGCTGCCGGCGCGGGGCTTTCGCAGGTGGAGGTGAACCGCTTCTTAAAGCAGTTCGCGGGCGCTTCGAAGCTTGCGAAAAAATTTTCGGGCAAGGGCGGCATGCAGGGGCTTGCCTCAATCGCTCAAAGGCAAAATTTACCGAGATAGCCTCTCGGTAGAGTTTGCAGATGTTTAAGTTTTAGCCATCTGCAAGTTCTAAAACTTACAAAAATTTAAGGAGAAAAAATGGCAACAGTTGTTAGGCTTACAAGAATCGGAAGAAAGAAGCAGCCTTTTTACCGCATCGTGGTAACGGATAGCAGGAAAAGACGCGACGGCGGCTTCATCGAGACGATCGGCTTTTATAACCCGCTAAAAGATAGCGATAATATTAAATTCGACGCGGAGCGTTTGGCATACTGGAAGAGCGTAGGCGCGAAGTTAAGCGATAGGGTCGCTCAAATCACAAGCAAATAAAATGGTAGAAAATTTTATAAAAGAATACGCAAAGTTGATCGCCGACTATCCGCAGTCCGTCTCTACGCAAAAGCGGGTCGGTGAAAACTTTACCGAGATCATCGTCTATGCCGACAAGGCCGACACCGGCAAACTCATCGGCAAGGACGGCAAAATGATAAACGCCATAAAGACCGTCATCATCGGCTATAAAGCAAAAGATCCGATCAATTATAAAATTACCGTCAAAGCCAAAGATGCCTGATGATCTTTTAGAGGTCGCGAAGCTCGGTCGGACTATCGGTCTAAAGGGCGCAGTTAAAATTTTTGATCGCAGCGACTTCCCCTCTCAGTTTAAAAAAGGCGCCAAATTTTATCTGCGAAACGGCGAAATTTTAGAAATTCTATCCTTTAGCGGCGCAAATTCTAGTGCTATTTTTAAAAATTACGAAAGCGTAGAAGCGGCGGCAAATTTAACCAACCAAATCCTTTACCGAAGCAAAGAGGACACGCGGAAATTTTGCAAATTGCAAAAGGGCGAGTTCTTTTACTTCGATATTATCGGGCTTGAAATTTACGAAGACGGCGCGATTTTAGGGCGCGTAAAAGACATATCGCAGATCGGAAGCGGTTATCTTTTTGAGGTAGAAACGGATGAAAGCTTAATCTCGCAGGCTTTGCCGAAAGAATTTTTTATCCCCTACGTGGACGCCTATGTGAAAGAAATTTCGCTTAGCGAGCGTAAAATTTTTACTCAAAACGCGCGCGCGATTTTGGAAAATTCATGAATTTTATCTTCATCTCGCTGTTTGAAAATCTCATCGCGCCGTATTTTGAGGACTCTATTTTAAAGCGCGCGGTCGATAAAAAAATAATTGCGACGC
>NZ_CALHHT010000366.1 GCF_938031315.1 uncultured Campylobacter sp. | reverse complement strand
TTATTAGCCCACCGATGCTGATTGCAAGTGCAATCCAAACAAGTGAGCCCGGGATTTTTTTTAGAAATTCAAAAGGAACGTTGCTACTAAGCCCCCATAGCACAGGTATGAATGCAAACAGTGTCATAGCTGCCGAAAGCACTCTCGTACCCATTTCCTCGATAGTTCTTGAGAAGCGAAAGATATCTTCTTGGATACGTTGCGAGCTTCCCTCGATATCTTTACTTACCTTTTTCCAGTATGAAAAATAAGAAAAGGTCATCGCTTCCCGCCATTTAAATGTCCAAATACGAGCTGCATATCGTTCTGAAATCGCAGAGACTACGTAGGGCATCGCTATCCATAAAAAAACTTTCATCTGCGTATAGAAATCATTTAGTGTATGACGATCTATGTTTTGGCACATATCATAAAACGCGCGGTACCATTCGTTTATTCTCACATTTAAGGTAGTTTGATACCAATTAATCGCAATTAGAAAAAATATTCCAGAATATGCCCAAAATGCCCATTTTTTGTTTTTAAAAAATGAAGCAAACATCAATGCTCCTTTGGATTTAAAATCGCTGTAAATAGCCTATCACTTAGCATTTGCGCGGCTTTTTGCACATCCGCGCTTTTTACTGCGTTTATGCTTGCCGCATAGCTTTTTTCGTCATAGAGTGGATAGCCGTAAAGCTCGTGTGCAGTGATATTTCCAAGCCAAAAATCATTCGTCTGCGCAGCTCTTTTGGTTGATAGAATTTGCGCTTTTTTAAAATTTGAAAGCTCGCTATCTTTCGCACCGGAGCTTTCGATCTGTTTTAAAATTTCACTCACGCTTGCTGCAACGGCACGGGCATCTTTCGGTTCGGTAGAAAACGATACGTTCAAGCTCGCTGCGATTTGTGGCTCACGCACATAGGCGCTATGCACCATCGCCGAGTAAATTTGTCCGCGCGCCTCGCGGATTTGCTCGACGATGCGATTGCTTAGCACGCTTTTTAACGCTTGAAATTTATAAGTGTCTGAAAAGTCAAAATTTTGCAGCTCATAGTTTGAAAAAATCATCCGAACTTCGCTTTTATCACTATCGCCGTAGTCTTGCACAATCTCGCCGCTAGAAGTATTTAGCATCAAAGTTTTAGGCGTAGCGCTGCTTGTGCCGGGCTTTAGATTGCCGATATATTTGGCTAGAATTTGTTTCGCGCGCGCAGGCTCAAAATCGCCGCTAAGCACAAAGATAAAATCTCCAGCACCTGAAAAAATTTCATCCGCATCGCGCTGTAAATCGGCAAGATTTGCGCTCTTTACGTCATCTACGCTAAGCGGCTGCTTGCGAGCCGTATCTCCTGAATATAGAGATTTTAAAATTTGCTCGCCGAATTTAAATTCCGCCGTCTCGTCTCGTAGCGCAATCGCCGAAAGCGCGTCGGTTTTGTATTTTGTAA
>NZ_CALHHT010000365.1 GCF_938031315.1 uncultured Campylobacter sp. | reverse complement strand
TTCGTCTCGTCCCAAGAATTTTCAAATTTGCCCTGCAACAGGTTGTTTACGAGTCTCATCGGATATAAAATATTATAGAAAAAATTTGAAAATGCCCCCTGGATCGGATCCGGCATCACGTAGTCGTAGCCGCTGGCTACGGGGGTTAGTATATATGAGTAAAATACGTCGTTGAAGCTCGTCATAACGCGGTTATAGCCGCTAAGCGGATCGAAAACCTCACGCTGTGCGAACTCCTCGTCAAAACCATCCGTATCGCCGCTAGGCGCCGCGTCTTGCTTCTGTGAGCAACCGCAAAGCGCTAAGGCTGCGGCTAGGAATAGAATTTTTATAAATTTCAAATTGCAAACCTTCCTTATAAATCAAAGTGGCGATTTTACAAGTTTAAAGAAATTTTGTCAATAAAGGTAAAATTTCATATAGAATTTCCCTCTTTATATCGTAGAATAAAGCCTGCGGCTCTTTAAGAAATATATCAGAGGATATATTATAAAATCACGTGAAAGTAAACAAGAAAGGATGAAAATGGATGCAAAATTTGCTCTGGAATTCCTGCTCGGCAACGAAGCATCGCTTTTAGCCAAGCACATTAAGCTGCTTAAGGCCGTAGATGAGACTAAAAGTATTACAAAGGCCGCAGAGATCGTAGGAGTGTCGTATAAAAACGGCTGGGATGCGTTAAATTTAATCAACAACGCGAGCAAAAAGCCGCTCATCGTCCGCACTCAAGGCACTAAGAAAAATAGCGGCTCGGAGCTCACTCCATACGCTCACAAGCTGATTCGCGCTTATGATGCTATCAGCCATGCAGGAGAGACGTTTTTGAGTGAAATTTTAAAGCTTGACGAGATCACCGAAGAGAGCCTTTTAAGCTTAGAGAAGATCGGTATGAAGCTTTCTGCGCGAAATCAGCTAAGCGTTGAGATTACGGATGTTCAAACAGGCGCTGTAAATTCTCAAATCACGGCTAAACTCGCAGGTAGCGAAATTTTATGTGCGACAGTAACCGTAGAGAGCGAAAAAAATTTAGGGCTAAAGGTGGGCAAGGATGTGCTGTTTTTATTTAAGGCTCCAAGTGTCATCATCGCTAAAGAAGCCTCGGAGAAGCTAAAACTTAGTACGGCGAATCAAATCAAGGGCACGATTAGCGAGGTCAAAATCGGCGCGGTAAACGCAGAGATCTGTCTAGGCACAAGCTCGCATCAAAGCATCACCGCGATCATCACGCGAGAATCTGCCACCGCGATGGCTCTAGGAGTAGGAGATGAAGTAACGGCGATCATCGAGCCTAGCGAGATCATTATTGGCGCGTAATAGGGTGAAATTGGGTGCGCAAAATTTTAAAATTTAAGGCGTAAATTTAAAATTTTAGATACAATTCAATTCTCGGCGAGAGCCAAAGCGAAAGGCATAAAATGAAGTTAAAAGCA
>NZ_CALHHT010000364.1 GCF_938031315.1 uncultured Campylobacter sp. | reverse complement strand
AAGCGATAAGCTTAAGACGCGGATTAGCGGTTAAAATGCCTTCGCTGTGCCCTCCGTAGCCTAGCGTGCAGTCGATAACGTAGCCGTCCTCAAGCTGCGAAAATGCGGCGATCGTTTGCGAAAAAAGTACCGGAATATGTGGAGCTTGCACCTGAATTTATCCTTTTGAAATTTCTAATCCTATATAATAGCGAAATTTTTTACAAAGGCGAGAGATGGACGAGTATTATTATGAAATTTTACGCAAAATTTCGCTTTCGATGTTTAGAGATAGGCTTTTTGGGATCTTTCACGGCTCGATTTCAGCAAAAATTAAAGAAAATCAGTTCTTGATCAACAAAAAAGACGCGATTTTCGATAGCCTGGATAGGGATGATTTTATAACGCTGTTTTCAAAAAAGGACTACCGCTGGCAGGATGCTAGCATTGATAGCGACATACATATAAATATCTACAAAAATATAAAAGAGGCAAAATTCGTAACCTACGCGACACCGCCGTATCTTGTCGCATATACGCTGGAGCATGATTTTATTTTGCCGCGAGATTACTTTGGGGCGAGCAAATTTAAGCGCATTGAAATTTATGATCCTAAGAACTACGACGACTGGCACGAGCGCGCGCCGTACGAAATTTGTAACTATATGATAAATGAAAATAGCGATATAATGGTGATTCGCGGCTATGGGGTTTTTGCCCATGCAAGGAGCGCGCAGCAAATGGCGAAAAAAATAGCGATTTTAGAAATGAGTTCGAAGCTACTTTTGCTAAGCTAAGATTAATGTATACCAAATCGTTTACTAACGCGTTATAATTCGCCAAAAATGCCTATTTTTCAGCCTTACATAAGGTTTTATCTGTATAATTACTAACAAAAAATTTCTTTAGTTAGCTATTTAAGGATTTAGATGATAGAATGGATGCAAAAGCATAAGAAGTCGCTTATACCGACTATTTGGATAAGCACGATAGCTTTCGTGGGCGCAGGCTTCGTCGGCTGGGGCGCATATGATATGAACGCTAACCGCGCAGGCTCAATCGCTAGAGTAGGGCAGATTTCAATAACGAATCAAGAATATAAGATAAAATCAACCGAGTTATACAATAGATTAAACGCTATGAGCGATGGGCAATTTACTCAAGAACAAGCTAAAAATATGCATCTAGATCAGATCGCAGTAGATCAGCTAATCGGCGAAGCGTATTTTCTAAATTTTGCTAAAGACTTAGGCGTTCAGGCTAGTGATAAAGATGTCGCGGAGTTTGTAGTGAGCTCGCCGAATTTCCAAGAAAATGGCGCATTTAGTAAGGAACTTTACGATAATGTCGTAAGGAATTCAGGACTTACTAAAAAGGAATTTGAGCGCAATCTACAAAAGGTCCTAACTTTAGAAAAGCTCGGCAAAGCGCTAAAAATAACACCTAGCCCTAAGATCGTAGAAGCATTTGCTGCATCGCAGCTGATGCAGGATAAGGTTTCTGCAGAGATAATCTACGCCGATGCTAACGTCACTTTTAACGATGACGAGCTAAAGAAATTTTGGGAAGGCGAGAAATCGCACTTTATGACCGAGAAAAAATATAATCTAGGGGCCTATTTCGTGGCGCCTAGTAAAGCCGACGTGAATGAGACGGAACTAAGTAAATTTTATGAAGAACACAGAGGCGAGTATAGAAGCCTGGATGATAAACTATTGGATTTTGCAGAGGCTAAACCTAATGTCTTAAAAGATTACCGGATGGATCAGGTTAAAAAAGACGCTACAAAGGATTATCTGGAGATTAAAAAAGACAAGCTTGATACTAATGAAACTATAGTTGCTACGGCTAGCAATTTTCCAATATCTGAGATTGAGGTTGCAAAGCCAGGAGATGTCATCAAGCCTTTCGAGTACAAAGGCGGATATTTGATTGCTAAACTAAACGGTGTAGAGCAACCTAGGCAGATGAGCTTTGAAGAGGCTAAGTCTTTGGCTTCTAAAGAATTTGAAACGAAGAAACGTAAAGAGCTACTTGAAAAAAGAGCTCAAGATGCGCTTAAAAATTTCAAAGGCGAAGATTTCGGCACGCTATCTCTTAATAGTAAAAACAATACCAAGCTAAGCGATGACGAATTTTATAAATTTCTTATCGATATGTTTAATAAGCCTGTGAAAGAAGGGATAGTGATGTTTGATAACAAAGCCGTAGTGTATAAAATTTCACAGCAGAGCCTAGGTAGTAGTGAAGAGATAGATAAAGAAAAAACGATCGTAGCTGATAGAATAACCACGTTATTAAATTCTAATCTGCAAGATGATCTAACCAAAATGCTAGAAAAGCGCTATAAAACCGAAAGATATTTTAAAGGTAAAGACAGTGAGTGAGTATATTTTAGGTCTAGATATAGGCTCAACTAAAATTCGCGCGATAATCGCTAAAAATGATGGCATTTTTACGGTCTTAGGCGTTGGCGGAGCCGATACTTTAGGTATCAAAAAGGGTGTCATAACAAACATAGAGCAAGCCGCGGGCTCAATAAAGCAGGCGGTAAAAGCGGCTGTAAAAGGAGCTGGCAGAAGCTACGATAAAGCCATTATATCTATCTCGGGCTCATACGCCAAAAGCGTTAAATCTCGCGGTGTCATAACCATGGAAAATGAGATCGGGTTGGATGAAATAAAGCGTGCCATGCAGGTTGCCGAAGCTCAGGCTAACGTGCCTAGCGATAGCGTGATTTTACATGTGCTTCCATATGATTTTAGAGTCGACGAGCAGGAACACATCGAAGACCCTCTCGGTATGAGCGGTACCCGCCTGGAGGTATCCACGCATATCGTCATCGCTCCCGAAAGCTCAATTAAAAATTTGAAAAAATCCGTAGAGATGGCGGGCGTAAAGGTAGATAACATCGTCCTTTCGGGCTACGCATCATCCATATCCACGCTTAGCAAGGACGAAAAAGAGCTCGGCGTAGTGCTGATTGACATGGGCGGCGCTACATGCGATATAGTCATCCACCTGGGGAATTCCTTGCGTTATAACGATGTTGTGATGTTTGGCTCTAATAACGTTACTAACGATCTATCTCGCGCTCTGCATACGCCGCTTCCGTATGCGGAAAACATTAAAATTACCTATAACGATCTAATTAATCAAGGCAATAGCGAAGTCGAGCTGCCTGCTTTAGGAGATAGCGAGTCAGAAAACCACATCATAAGCCTTGAGATCATCTCTCAAGTCATCCTCGCTCGCGTTAAAGAGACCTTCGATATGATAGCCGATAAGATCGAAAGAAGCGGCTATAAAGACCGCATAGGCGCAGGTATCGTAATCACGGGCGGTATGGCGAAGCTAGACGATGTGCGCGATTTAGCGGCGATAGTTTTTGATAACACATCCGTTAGGGTCGCAAGAGCAAAGAGCGTGGGCGGCTTGCACGAGATCGCTGATGATATTTCAAATTCTTGCGCACTAGGACTTTGCATGTATGGTTTCGGCGAATTTACCCCTTACGAGATGGACTCTAACGGCAAACTCCGCTACAAAGACGAAGTTATAAACAAGGCTCCGAAACGAAATGTGAACGAATATTATGAAAAAGAGGTCAGTAAGGCGATAGAAAAAGAGGGCATCAGAGCGGATAGCGGTGCGGCTAAGAAGGAGGATCTAAATATCCAACTTCCCAAAAAAGACGGACAAAATTTTTTCAATAAAATTTGGTCGTCTATGAAAAATTGGTTTTAAAATTTAAGCTAAGGAGATACTCGTGAAAGGATACAGTATGGAAGAAAGAAAGGGCATCTACGGTGCTAAGATGAAGGTGATCGGCGTCGGCGGCGGCGGATGCAACATGATAAATCACATGATCCGCGAAGGATTTACCAAAACCGACGTTGAGCTTATGGTAGCTAACACCGACGCACAGGCGTTAGAAAAGTCGATCGCAAATACTAGAATTTTACTCGGCGAAAGCACCACCAAAGGCCTTGGCTGCGGTGTGTGCAACGGCCAGCGATACGCCGAGGATGGCATTGGCACCCAGCTTGCTCTTTGTGGGCGTGCCGTCTAGTTCGAGCATCTTGTAGTCGATTTTGCGTTGTTGGCAAACCGACATGCCTTTAAGGGCATGAGCGATAACGTTGTTTACGTTCTCTACGGCTTTGAGAACACCCTTACCCGAGTAGCGTTTCTTGTCGCCGTCGCGCAATTCGAGGGCCTCGTTTTCGCCTGTTGATGCGCCAGAAGGTACACTTGCGCGGCCAACTACGCCATTGCATAATGTTACTTCCACCTCTACGGTAGGGTTACCTCTTGAGTCGAGGATTTCTCTCGCATGAACTTTTTCAATTACCATAATTTGTTCTTATTTAATTAAATAAAAAAAATGTCCGTATTAAACTCTTGCAAAGTTAATAAATATCTCTGGAAAA
>NZ_CALHHT010000363.1 GCF_938031315.1 uncultured Campylobacter sp. | reverse complement strand
CGCTCTGCCGCGATCGCGAAGGGCGGCTTTACTCTGCCTTCCCGCACGGCGTCCACCAAAAACTCCTGCGTGGAGGGCATCTGCTCTACGAATTCTATCTGCAAAACCCGCTCCTTGCGTACGGCATAGCGCTCGTCTTACGATATTGCAAGCGTTTAAATTTAAAGCCGCAATAGAATTTTTCGACAAAATGAAATTTCGGATAATAAAATTTTACGGCATAGTGGAATTTTGTGCGATGAAATTTAGCAATTTTACTAAATTTCTCGGCGATACGGATCTTTTTGACAGCACTGCGATAAAATTTTAAAGCTCCACCCTGCAAAAACTCCGCGGCACAATCATAGAATTTTAAATGGCGCGTGTTTGGTGCGGCGGCGCAAGGTCCGCAACTGCCAAAGCGAAATTTAAAGCTCCTGCGAGCGTAAAATTTTAGAGCATAGAAGTGAGATTTTAAAATTTTATAGAAATGCGATTTCAGGGCTTCGTCCAGAAATTCCGCGAAGTAAAATTTTACTTCGCGATCGCGACGGAATTTCGCCTCTACGCTAAAGGTGCGGCGCAAAACGCGAGCCTTCAAAACCCAACCTAGCATAGCAGATCGCCGATCTTTAGCCGCTTGCCGTTTAGATACGCGCTAGCGTCCACCGGCTTTTTGCCGGGCTCTTGCACCTTTAAAATTTTGATAGCGCCCTCGCCGCAAGAAACGCAAAAGCTGAGCTTGTCGACGCTTAAAATTTCGCCCGTACGTTCAAATTTACGCCCGCGGGATTCGCGCAAAAGCTCTAGTTCTAAAATTTTAAGTCCGCTAGCTAGATAGATCCCGGGCCAGGGCGTTAGCGCGCGAAATTTATTATAAATTTGCTGTGCGCTCTGCTCAAAGCTAAAAAGCCCGTCTGATTTGCTTATCTTTTTGCAGTGCGTAGCCTGCGCGCCCTCTTGCTTAAGCGGCGTCAAATTTGTAAAATTTAGTAGCGTCCGAACTATTAGATCGCCCGCTAGATCGCCCAGCTCGTCAAAGAGCTGCGCCGCCGTTTTGTCCTCGCAAGGCGTGTAGGCAAAATCAAGCATATCGCCCGTATCAAGCCCCGCATCCATCAGCATCGCCGTCACTCCCGTCTGCTTCTCGCCCGCTAGTAGCGCACTTTGGATCGGGCTTGCGCCGCGGTATTTTGGCAGGATCGAAGCGTGCAAGTTTATGCAAAGCGCAATATCAAGGACGGCCTGTGGCAAAATTTTACCGTATGCGGCAACCACGATAAAATCAGGCTTTAGCTCTTTTATCTGCGCTGCGACCGCCTCGTCTTTTAAACTCGCAGGCTGAAAGATCGGCACGGCGAGCAGATGCTGCTGCGCGTAAATTTTTACCTCGCTAGGAGTTAAAATTTGTTTCCTGCCGACGGGTTTATCGGGCTGCGTAAATACGGCAGCGATCTTAAATTTCGCCTCCGCAAGCGCGCGTAAAATTTTAGCCGCATACTCGGGCGTACCCATAAAAACTATATTCATTCTTTTCCTTTAAATTTAGACACATCACGGCGCGAGCGATCACACGGGCGCCGACCGCGCGCGAAATAAATTTTACGCAGATCGCGGAGTAAAACTGGTCCGCACTCGCCCGCGCGAAGTAAAATTTATACGCGTCGCACAAACCAAACTCCGCGCAAAAGGCCGCATCATTGCCGTTTTGTGCGCCTATTTGACGGCGGTTTGATTTTCATCTCCGCCTTGATCTTTCCAAGGCCAAAAAGCGCACGGATCTTCGGACCAATAAATCTTTGCAGAGGGTTTCGCTGCCAGCTCATCTAGGCTAATCTTGCCGTCACGATTAGCGTCCAACCTCTTAAATTCCAAGTCTGAGCGCAGATTTAGCTCTACTTTCAGCCCAGACGGCACCTCGCTCGCCATCCACTCCTGCAAGCTCAGCGCGCCGTCGCGATCCTTGTCGTTAAAGTCCATAAAATAAGGTACCGGATCAGCGGGATCACAACCGTATGCGCCGAAGCATAAAAATACTAGAATAAAAATTTTATTCATTTCGCTTCCTTAAATTTTATCTTTTTGCGACATTTGTGAGCGATAAAAATAAAATTTAACCGCATATACGGACGTGCTTAAGGCCTGCATTCACAAAAGCCATCTGCGGCGCGGCTTTTGGCACAATCTACAGCTCCTTTTTAAGTAGCTCAAGCAGGTTAAATTTTAGCTCGTTTATATTTTGTCCCGTAGCCGAAGATATCGGCATCACGAAAAACGGCTTAGCGGCGTCAAACTCATAAATATCTTGTTTAAATTTCATCTCGTCAGCCATGCCCGCAAGCCCCAAATGCGACAAAAAACCGTCAAATTTTTCCTGCAAATTTTCAGCCGCGTCCGCACGAGTTAGAGCGTTCGCGTAATCTCTTTTTGCAAGCTCTCTGGAAAATTTCGCCGTCTCCGCCCGTAGCGCGTCAAACTGCTCCTCAAGGCTGCGGTAGTTCGCAAGATCGAGCATAAAAAGTAAAATTTTCGTGCGCTCGACGTGTTTTAAAAACTGCACGCCAAGCCCGCGCCCTTCGCTTGCGCCTTCGATAATGCCCGGGATATCGGCCATCACAAAGCCGCTGTATTCGTCAACCTCGACGAGGCCGAGCTTTGGCGTAAGCGTGGTAAACTCGTAGTTTGCGATCTGAGGTTTGGCGTTTGAGACGGTCGAGATTAGCGTGCTTTTGCCCACGTTTGGAAAGCCCACAAGCCCCACGTCGGCGATGAGTTTTAGCTCCAGTCTCACCTCACGCGTCTCGCCTTCGAGGCCTTTTTGCGCGTATTCGGGGGCTTGATTGATCGAGCTTTTAAAGTGCACGTTGCCAAGCCCGCCTTTGCCGCCTTTTAAAAATAGCCTCGTCTCGCCGTCATTTAGCATATCAAGCACCAGCTCGCCACTATCCTCGTCGTAAACGCTGGTGCCGGGAGGGACGATGAGATAGAGATCCTCACCGCTTTTGCCGGTCTTTTTGCGACCCTCGCCGGGCGCGCCGTTTTGCGCTTTAAACTCCCGCTTGCCCTTGTAGGATGAGAGGGTGTGGGAGTTTTTATCTACCCTAAAATACACGTCGCCGCCGTCGCCGCCGTCGCCGCCGTCGGGACCGCCCAAGATGACGAATTTTTCGCGACGGAAGCTGACGCAACCTGCGCCGCCGTCCCCTGATCTGACGCTAAATTTTACGCTGTCTATGAACATTTTTTACCTTAGTTTTTAAGAGCGATTATATCCAAAATTACTAAAACTACAGCAAGATCGCTTTTAAAGCCATAGTTAATCTAAAAATTTAAGTATTTCTTTCATAAAGATCTTTTCAAAACAAAAGAACCGTAATCAATAGGGCTTGCCTTGCGCCCTTCCCTTTGTAAAAATTTGCTATTTTAGTATTGCTAGCATGACCGTCGTTGTCACACTTGTCTTTAACGACTTGAACAACATCTGCAAGGTCATAAATTTTATCTATTTGGCGGTGTAACAAAACAAAATTTAGATATGCGTCTTTTACCGATCATTTGGTCTTTTTGTTCCCCAAAATCTAAAGTTATTTTGTCCAGATTTTCAAACTTTGCGACAAGTGGCGTAAAATCACGATCATTCAAAACCATACCTATCGCATCTGCTTGAGCAAATGTCATAATATCCTAGAGCGCATATAGGCAAAGCGATATATCGGGCAAGAAACATGACTTATATTTTAAAAGTCAAAATATAAGTCATTTTCATATTTGCCCCTTAAATTTGTCTCCTCCCGAAGGAGGAGACAAATTTATTTTTTTGGCGGATTATTTCCGCGACCTTTACCGCTAGGTTTACCAGTAGTGCTTGGACCATTCGGCGGTCTAACTCCAGATTTTGCCATCATTTCTCCTTTATAAGCCTAATACGGCTTTTGATGCAAATTTGGCGACCTATAAAATTTAAGCGATCGCAACTGTAAAATCACTCATTCTCGTCGTCGACACCCAAATAATCGTCGTTATTTGGGTTATGTGCATCTGCCCAATCGTCCATATCGGCATCATTGTTTGGATTATTTATATCCGACCACAAATCAAGCTCATCTTGGCTCATATCTGACGTATTCATTTTAATCACCTCCTTTCTGCAAAATTTGATATAATTAGTGTAATTTTACAATAAGGTTCGGCGACAAATGGCGACAGAAAATTATGAGAGAGAATGTAAAGAGCTTACGGAAAATATTCAAAACGGTGCAAGCCAAATAAGGGTTGGGCTTATAGATTTCTTAATAGAGTTTGTAGAATTCGACGAAAATTCAGATGACGAAAGCTATTTAAAAAGACGAGCGAAATCATACGAAAAGCTCATGCAAAGAGTTAAAAACAAAAATTTAAGTTCCAAAAAAATGGCGGATAAATTAAAAGCG
>NZ_CALHHT010000362.1 GCF_938031315.1 uncultured Campylobacter sp. | reverse complement strand
TAAGCGCAGATCAAGGCCTGCGCGAGCTTGCGAAGTTTAACGACGAAAAAATTTTCTTCATCTTGGTACTTTTAATTGAGGCAAAATTCGGTAAAGCGGGCAGCTGCAAGGTCTAAATTTAAAAGGCTTAATAGCCCGCATTTGCGATCGCTTCGGCTTGAGAGTGCGCGATGAGCGGATCGATGATCTCGTCGAACAAGCCGCCCGCCATGATCGCGTCTAGGCGGTAGAGAGTTAAATTTATGCGGTGGTCACTGATGCGGTTTTGCGGATAGTTGTAGGTACGAATTCGCCCCGAGCGGTCGCCGGTGCCCACCTGATCCTTGCGATCTTTGCGCTCCTTTTCGAGCCGCTCCTGCTCCTGCATATCGTAAAGGCGCGCCTTTAGCACCTTCATCGCCGCCTCTTTGTTTTTGTGCTGATCCTTGCCGTCTTGGTTGGTGACGACTAAGCCGGTCGGGATGTGAGTGATGCGAACGGCGCTATCGGTGGTATTTACGGACTGCCCGCCGTGGCCGGAGCTGCGCATAACGTCGATGCGAAGATCGTTCGGATTGATCTGTATCTCGCTATCCTCGATCTCCGGCATCACGGCGACGGTAATTGCGGAGGTATGTACCCTGCCCTGGCTCTCCGTTTCTGGGACGCGCTGCACGCGGTGGGTACCGCCTTCAAATTTCAGCCGCGAATACGCTCCCGCGCCCTTTACGAGCAAGATAGCTTCTTTGTAGCCGCCGACGCTGCCTTCGCTAGTGCTTACGATCTCGCATTTATAGCCGCGAAGGTCGGCGTAGCGTAGATACGCGCCGAGTAGGTCGCCCGCAAACAGCGCCGCTTCATCGCCGCCCGTACCGGCGCGAATCTCAAGAAAGATATTTTTATCGTCGTTTGGGTCTTTCGGAAGCAGTAAAATTTTGATTTTTTCTTCGAGCTGCGGCTTTTGCATCTCTAAGCTTTTAAGCTCCTCTTTGGCCAGCTCGCCGAGATCGGCATCGCTCAGCAGGGCTTTGTTTTCTTCGATCTGATTTAAAATTTTAAGATACTCGCTAGCCGCCTCTTTGATCGGCTCGATATTGCGCTGCTCCTTAGATAACGCAGTCATATTGGCGATATCTGCGGTAACTGCGGGATCGCTAAGCATGCGCGAAAGCTCGTCATAGCGATCCAAAAAGGGCTTTAGTTTATCGGCTAGCATTTAAATTTTATGCGTAAGGAGCGCTTACGCGGCGGTTTTTAAAGAATTTACGAGTTTGGCTAGGCGGCTTACTTTTCTGCTCGCGGTCTGTTTTTTCAAAAAGCCCCTGCTTACGAAGCTGTGAAAGCTTTCATTAGCCGTTTTTAGAGCCTGAGTCGCTGCGTCTAGATCCTTGCTCTCGACCGCCTCTCTTACGGCTTTTGTGATATTTTTTACTCTGGTGCGATAAAATCTATTTCGCTCCGTTCTTTTTATGGTTTGTCTCGCGCGTTTTTCGGCGGATTTGTGATTTGCCATAACGTTCCTTTTCGGTTAAATTTGAACCTGCGATTATACGTAAAAAATATTTAATCGACGCTTAATTTAAGTAAAATTTAAATATAGTTTAAATTTATGTAGATTAAACTTTTTTTGGTAGAATTTCCCGATTTTTATATAAGGATTTGATAATGAAACTTTTCGGAACGGACGGCGTACGCGGTAAAGCGGGAGAATTTTTGACCGCTGAGCTTGCGATGCGCGTAGCAATGGCGGCGGGGATTTACTTTAGGAAAAATTCCGTTACGAATATGATCTTAGTCGGCAAAGACACCCGCAGAAGCGGTTATATGATAGAAACCGCGATCGTAGCGGGCCTTACTTCCGTGGGCTACAACGTCCGCCAGATCGGACCGATGCCTACTCCTGCGATTGCCTTTCTTACGGAGGATATGCGCTGTGACGCGGGCATCATGATAAGCGCGAGCCACAATCCGTACTACGACAACGGCATTAAATTTTTCAACAGCGAAGGCTTCAAGCTCGACGAAAAAGAGGAAGCACAGATCGAAAAAATTTATTTTAACGACGAGCTCATTGCCGAAGCGCGCACCAAAATGATGCAGATCGGCGCCGCAAAGCGCGTAGACGACGTCATCGGCAGATATATCGTACATATTAAAAATTCCTTCCCGAAGCAAAAGACGCTGCACGGGCTTCGCGTCGTGCTTGATTGCGCAAACGGAGCAAGCTACAGGGTCGCACCTACGGTATTTAACGAGCTGGGAGCCGAAACTATCGTCATCGGTGACGAACCTAACGGAAAAAACATCAACGATGCTTGCGGCGCTCTGAGCCCGCAAGGTCTAGCCGGGGAGGTAAGACGCCTACGCGCCGACGTGGGCTTCGCCTTTGACGGCGATGCCGACAGACTCGTAGTCGTGGATGAAAACGGCGAGATCATCCACGGCGACGCGCTACTTGGAATTTTAGCAGTCTATTTGAAAGGAAAAAATCGCTTAGCAGGCAATAAAATGGTAGCCACAGTGATGAGTAATTCTGCGCTGGAGGATTTTTTAGCTAAACACGACATCGCGCTTCATCGCTGCAATGTAGGCGATAAATTCGTACTTGAGACGATGCACGAGCTAGGCGCAAATTTTGGCGGCGAGCAGAGCGGGCACGTGATCTTCGGCGATTACGCCAAAACGGGCGACGGCATCGCAAGCGCGCTGCAATTCGCCGCCTGCATGCTGGATAGGAAAAAGAAGGCAAGCGAATTTTCGGGGATGATTAAGCCTTATCCGCAAATTTTAAAGAATTTAAAAATTTCGGATAAAAAGCCGCTTGAAAAATTAAAAGGGCTAAAGGAGCTTGAAGCAAGCCTTAAAGCGGACAAGATCCGCTCGCTCTTTCGCTACTCCGGCACCGAAAACGTTATCCGCCTCTTAATCGAGGGCAAAAACGAAAAGCTGCTGCAAAAGCGAATGGACGAGGTCGAGAAATTTTTTGCCAAAGCCCTAAATGAGTAGCGTTGCGGTGAAATTTTACGGCGCGACAAGCTCATGGCTCGGTACAAAAGGCGCGGACAAAAAATGCAGGCTTTACATATTTAAATTTAGGCTGCGAGATGGCTAAGACCTGTATTAAATTTATCCTGCTTTTTGCGGTGATCTTTGCGATCGATCAAGCGATCAAACTTCTGTTTTTAAACGGCTTTTCGTGGCAGGGCGAGTTTTTTTCGCTAGAGCTTACGCTTAACCGCGGCGTTGCGTTTTCGATGTTTGAATTCTTGGGCGAAAATTTAAAATTTATCCAGATCGCGCTGATCTCGGCGCTTGCGGCGTATGTATTTTGTCATAAAAAGCTCTTTTACAAACACTGGGCGCCGTTTGCGCTGATGCTCGCGGGAGGGTGTTCAAACCTGCTCGATCGCTTTATTCGCGGCGGCGTCGTGGATTACGTCGCGTGGCACAAGTGGTTTGAGTTCGCGGTGTTTAATTTTGCAGACGTGATGATAGATCTGGCCGTCGTGATTTTTATCTTCCAAAGCTACAAGATCGCGAAAAAGGAGAAAAATGAAGAGAAATAATTATATCGCTTACGCGCTTTGGTTTTTAGGTGCGTTTTCATGGATCGCAGCTATGCCGATCGGCGGCGGACTGCATAGAATTTATTGCGGCAAATTTATCAGCGGATTTGCTCAAATCGCGCTATTTTGGCTGGGAAGTTTTACACTATGGTTTTTGGTGGGCTTTTTGTTTTGGGCGATTTGGGGAATTTGGATTTTGCTAGACATATTTTTCGTAGGAATTTGGGTAGAAGATTTAAATGCTTTTGCAAGCGAGACGGAGGAGGACGACTACGAGGGGCGTCTAAAAAAAGTCGATGCGCTCTTTGAGCTGTATCAAAAAGGCGCGATTTCTAAAGAGGAATTCGAGGCTCGAAAAGAAATTTTAATGAGAGATTAAGGAGGCTAAAATGAGTTACTATTGGTTTAAATTTGTCCATTTTGCGGGCTTTATTTCATGGATGGCGATGCTGTTTTACATGCCACGTCTGTATGTATATCACGCTGAAAATTTAGACAAGCCGGATTTCGTAAAGGTCGTTAAAAAGATGGAGCGGATGCTCTATCACGCGATCGGCTGGATAGCAATGGCGGTGACGGTTTTTAGCGGCGTGATGCTTATCATTTTAAATCCGGGGCTTATGAAAATGGGATATTTTCATATAAAATTACTAGCCGGAGTTTTGCTAATCTGTTATCATTTGTGGCTGTATTATTATATGTATAAATTTGAAAAAAACGAGTGTCACAGGAGCGGAAAATACTTCCGTGCGATCAACGAAGGCCCTACGATCATAATGTTTATAATACTTTATGCAATGCTAATAATGCCGAATTTACCGAGCAACTAGCCCGTTTTGATAAAAATTTAATTAAAATTTGCATAAAATTAAGGCAAAATTTTTAAAGGAAGCATGTGCAACATATCATTAAGAAAATTTTATCAAGCGAAAGTAGCGCCGGCGTTATATTACTTCTATCCGCGGTTTTTGCGATCATAGCTCAAAATGTGGACTTTTTATCTAAATACTATGAGGCATTTTTACATCTAAGCTTCACCATAGGTATGGGTTCTGCGAAACTTGACGAATCGATGCATTTTTTAGTAAACGACGTGCTTATGGCGATATTTTTCTTTGCCATTGGACTTGAGCTTAAGCGCGAAAAAATCGAAGGGCAGCTGCGCCATTTCTCTCAAATTTTACTTCCTAGCTTCGCGGCTCTGGGCGGAGTAATGATGCCTGCGATCATATTTTCGATCATCAACTGGGGCGATGCCGTCGCGATGAAGGGCTGGGCAATCCCTACGGCGACCGATATCGCCTTTGCCGTGGGCGTTATGGCGCTTTTAGGCAAAAAAATCCCGGCTAGCCTTAAAATTTTTGTTTTAACGCTTGCGATAATGGACGATCTGTGCGCAATTTTAATCATCGCTTTGTTTTATTCCTCTACCATAAACGCAATCTATCTAGGCGGCGCGGCTGCCTGTATCGTAATAATGCTAGCGATGGGCAGATTCGGCGTTGATAAAAAGCTTCCGTTTATCATCGTGGCCGTGGTGCTGTGGGTGATGGTCCTAAACTCCGGTATCCACGCGACTATCGCGGGAGTGCTTGCGGGTTTTTGTATCCCGCTTAAGACCCGCTCGGGTTCTATGCTAAAGGATATGGAGCACGGACTAGCCTACCCCGTAAATTTCTTCATCTTGCCGATCTTTGCCTTTACAAACGCAGGCGTTTCGCTAGCAGGCATCAGTCCTAGCTTCCTTTTCGGTCCGGTGCCGATGGGCATCATGCTAGGGCTATTTTTCGGTAAACAGATCGGAATTTTTGCCTTTAGCTGGATCTTAATCAAAGCCAAAATCGCCTACATGCCCGAAAACGCAGGCTGGCCGCAGCTTTACGCAGTAGCAATCATCTGTGGTATCGGCTTTACGATGGCGCTTTTCGTAGACGGCCTGGCATACGGCGGCAGCGATATGTATCATTACACGGACAAGCTCGCGGTATTTTTAGGCTCGATAATTTCCGGAGTAGTGGGATTTTTCGTCGCAAAAGCAGTCGCGGTAAAACAAAGCTAAATTCCATAAAAAGATTAAAATTTTAAAATTCTACCGCTCAAAAAATTTCAAAATTTTAAGAGCGGCTCTAAATTTTAAAATTTATAAGCTAGAAAATTTAGCTTGAAATTCTGTTTAATCTAAGTACAGCTTAAATCACCAAAATACCCGCATTTTGCATTAAGTTTAGCGCGCATTCGTCGTAGTAGCCGCGCTCATGGTTCGGCGCATCGTAGGTAGCTACCGCATCGCGCGGAACGATGACGTCTTTATCGGCGCCAATTTCGTTGAGATAGGTACGCAGACTAAGCGCAAACTGCATCACGCAGATATCGGTGCAACAGCCCGTAATCACAAAGCGATCAAAGCCCTCTAAAATTTTCTTATCCAGATTGTGAAAGCCGTTCGTACTGCGCTTAAAAGTGACGTTTTGCTCGCTTACAAACGGCGCGAGTTCCTTGATCACCTCCGATTCTGGCGAGCCTTTTAGACAGTGAACGGGATAGCGCTTCATCTCTAAATCCCGCTCGGCGTGAGCGTCGCAGATGAAATGCACGTTTTTCGCCGCCTCTATCTGCCTAATCACCGCAGGAGCGATCTTTGCTATGCTAGGATCGGCCATCGCGCCGAATTTTACGAAGCCGTTTAGCATATCGATCACAAATACCAAAGTTTTCATCAAAACTCCTTATAAATTTCAGGTTTCATATCTTTTAAAAAATCCATTTTAGCGCGAAATTTTAAAATTTCATTTAAATCCGCTCGAGCAATCTTCACGGCCTCTTTTTTGCCTAGGCGCGCGACGATCTCGCCGTAGGGATTTATCAGCATGGAATTTCCGCCGAAACTCTCGCCCTGCCCCGTATCGCCGCAACCGTTTACCGCGCAGATAAAAATTTGATTTTCGATCGCGCGGGCCTTAGCGAGCGTGATAAAATGCTCTATGCGACTTTGCACAAACTGCGCAATCACAAAAACTATCTGTGCGCCGCGAAGCGCTAAGGCGCGAAAAAGTTCACAAAAGCGCAGATCGTAGCAGACCGCGACGCCGATTTTGAGCGCGCGATTTTTAAATTTAATCTCGCAAATTCCTAACCTATCGCCGCCACTTACGATCTCATTTTCGCGAGCGAGCGAGAAGGCGTGGATCTTGTCGTAGCGTAAAATTTCGGCTCCGTTTTGATAAACGAAAGCGGAATTATAAATTTTATCTCGCTCGGAACTTATCGATCCGCCTATTAAAATAGCGCAGCTTTTTCGCGAAATTTCGTTTAAAAATTTTTTTGTATGAGTAGCGTTCGTATCAGCTAGCTCTTTAAATTTAGCCGTATTGAAGCCCGTATTAAAGGCTTCCGGCAGCACCGCTACGTCCGCGCCGCGTTTTAACGCGCGATCGATCAGCCCGCGCGCACGGATAAAATTTTGCTCACAATCTGCAAAATTTTGAGCCATTTTCACGTCCATTTGCAAAATAGCGATTTTCATAAAACCTCCTATTTAGGCGCTAAGCGCATAACATTTGCATGCGTAAGCGCGATAGCTATAGCATCCGTAATATCAAGCGGCTTAATCTCCTTATTAATCCCCAAGATCCGCTTCACCATGAACGCAACCTGCTCCTTCGCCGCCTTTGCTTTGCCCGTGACCGATTTTTTTATCTGAAGCGGCGTGTATTCGGCAAAATTTCCAAAAATTTGTAAAATTTTAAGGGCTAGCGCGCCGCGAAACTGAGCGAGCTTTAAAACAGACTGCGGATTATAGGCATAAAACATCGATTCTATCGCGACCTCATCAATCTTATGAGCGCTAAAAATTTGATCGATTGCCTCGCTCATCTGCGTCATTTGAAATTGCACGTTTTCGGCCTTCATTTTCACAAGTCCTGCCTCTATGAGAGTGATTTTATTCACGTCTTTTTCCAAAATCGCATAGCCTAAATTTCTAGTTCCCGGATCAATTCCTAAAATTTTCATAACCCTCTTTCACGCTTATTCACTGCTTAATCACAAGTGAATAAACTTAAATTTACCGCAAATTTAGCGAAATTTAGCTAAAATCTTAATCTAATTTGTAAGGGAATTTTATGGCGACGTCGCAAGCACAAGAAATTTTATCGAATTTAGAGAAGGAAATTTTACCTACCGAATACTCTAGATACATTAAAAATTTGAAATTTAACGATAAAAACTCGACACCAGGGTTTTTCATCTACAACACAACTAACGAGTTTATAGCCAAATATGCCCAGACAAAATACGGCACTAAGATAAAAGAGCTTATCAAAAAACAGTTCGGTCTTAGCGACGTAATCGTCAAAATCACCTCAAAAGCTAAAATTTCACCGAAAGAAAAGGTAAAAATCATCTCGGAAAAGCCAAAGAGCACGATTCTAAGTGAAAATTATAATTTTGAAAATTTTATCATCGGCGATTCAAATAAATTTGCTTTTGAGTGCTCTATTACAGTCGCAAAAGAGCCCGGAATTCGCTTTAATCCGCTCTTTATCTACGGACCTAGTGGGCTTGGCAAAACTCACCTGCTTCAATCGATCGGAAATTACTGCATCAAAAAGGGAAAGACCGTCATCTGCGTCACTAGCGAGCAATTTGCTAATGATTTTGTTTTTAATCTCAAAAACAACTCAATCGATAAATTTAAACAAAAATACCGCAACTGCGATGTTTTACTCATCGACGACATTCAGTTTTTAATCGGGCGTGACAAAGCTCAAGAAGAGCTTTTTTATACGTTTAACGAGCTGAAAGACAAAAACTGCCAAATCGTCCTTACCAACGACCTACCACCAAAATTCCTAAAAGGCTTTGAAAGTCGCCTCACAACGCGGTTTGAAAGCGGCATAATAGCAAACATTACCCCGCCAAATCTAGAAACTAAAATCGCCATTATCAATAAAAAGAGCGAGGAAAATCGCGTTAGAATTCCACACGACGTCGTAGAATATATCGCCGCAAATATGGGCGATAATATCCGTGAAATCGAAGGCGCAATAAATAAACTAAATGCTTATTCCTCAATACTTCGTACAAAGATCACGCTGGAATTTACCAAAAGTACGCTTCAAGATCAGATCCATCAAAAATATTCAAGCGTGAGCCTCGAACACGTCATAGAGGTGATCTCAAAAGAACTAAACGTAAAACCTAGCGAGCTAAAGAGCAAAACGCGAGCTAAAAACGTCGTCGAAGCGCGCCAAATTTGCATATATCTAACCAAACAGTTAACTCAAAACTCAATGCCTAAAATCGCCGCATTTTTTAATCTAAAAGATCACAGCGCCATCAGCAAAAATATCAAAAAAATCAACGAACTCATTCAAACCGATGAGATGTTAAAGATAAAAATTGAAGAGCTAAAAAACAAAATAACCAAAAAGGATAAGAATGAAATTTAGACTTTATGAAAATAAAGCAAAAAAGGTGAATGAAAGTGAATAAAACAAAGCTACTTACTCACTGGATAAACTACCTAAAGACAAGCTTTAGGATAAGTTTTTCACAAAAACCTCTTACCAACTACTACAACGATAAAAATTTAAAAGGATAAAAATATGAAAGTGTTAATCACTAAAAAACTTTTAGAAGAGATAGTTTCAAATACTAGCTCCTATCTTGATAAAAAAGATCTAAGCTCGATAACTTCGCATCTTTTAATGAGTGCTAAAGATGGAATTTTTAGTATAAAAGCTACAGACCACGAAATAGGACTTAGCTATAGTCTACAAAATATCTCAATAGAAATGGAAGGAGAAGCCACGGCAAACGGAGGTAAGCTTCTTAGCGTTATTAAAGGCTTAAGCGACGATAACGTGACTTTAGAGACCGTTAACGGAGCGCTATTTGTAAAGCAAAAAAAATCCAAGTACAAGCTTCCGATGTTTGAAACGAGGGATTTTCCGAGCTTTCCTACAATAGATGGTAAAAACAGCTTTGACGTAAATGCTGGAATTTTAGGCAGAAGCCTTAAAAAGATCTATCCGTCGATCGATACGAACAATCCAAAATATGAGCTAAACGGCGCTTTGATCGACGTAAAAGAGGGCTTTTTAAATTTAGTCGGGACCGATACTAAACGACTTAGCGTTTATAAGCTGATCACTCAATCAAAAGCGGGCGAGCTAGATACTAAAATTTTAATCCCTAAAAAGGCAATAGGCGAAATTCAAAAGCTATTTTCGGACAAGATTAAAATTTACTACGACGAAAACGTGCTGCTAGCTGTGAGCGAGAATTTTGAGTTTTTTACGAAACTTATAAACGGCAAATTTCCAAACTACGAGCGTGTGATCCCAAACGATACGGCATATAAAATTTTAATTCCGCGCGATAAGATGGTAAGCGGCGTGCGAGCGATAAACGCAATGTGTGAGGAGATGAAGGTTACCATTAAAAAGGACGGAATGGTTTTTGAGAGCATCAACGAAGATAATTCCGAGGCAAAGACCGAAATCGAAGCGCCAATCGATATAAATGGAGAAATAGTTTTTGGCGTTAAAAATCGCTTTCTGCTTGATTTTTTAAGTAATATTGAGAGTGAAATTTTTGAGCTTGATTTTAACAGCTCCGATACGGCGTTTGTGCTTAGCGCGGATGGCTTAAAAACGGTCGTCATGCCGATAAATAATATTTAAAGGAAAATTATGAAGCAAAATTACGGCGCTAGTAATATTAAAGTTTTAAAAGGTCTTGAGGCTGTTAGAAAGCGCCCCGGAATGTATATTGGAGATACCAATATCGGCGGACTTCACCATATGATTTACGAGGTAGTGGATAACTCGATCGACGAGGCGATGGCAGGTTACTGCGACACAATCGATGTTGAGATCACTAGCGAAGGAAGCTGTATCGTTAGCGATAATGGTCGTGGGATTCCCGTCGATATACATCCGACTGAAAAAATTCCTGCCGCGACGGTGGTTCTTACGGTGCTTCACGCAGGCGGTAAATTTGACAAAGACACTTACAAAGTTTCCGGCGGTCTGCACGGCGTCGGCGTTAGCGTCGTAAATGCGCTCTCAAAAAAGCTCGTTGCTACGATCAAACGGGATGGAAATATTTATAGACAAGAATTTGCCAAAGGAATTCCTACTACCGAGCTTGAAAAGATAAAAACTACTAATCGCACGGGTACTACGATCGAGTTTTGGCCCGACGGCGAAATTTTTGAAATTTTAGAATTTGACGATGAAATTTTATCAAAAAGATTTCGCGAGCTAGCGTATCTAAATCCAAAAATTACGATAAATTTTAAAGATAATCGAACGGGCAGGGACGAGCACTTTCACTTCGAAGGCGGCTTAGAGAGCTTCGTAAATGATATGAATAAAGCGCCTGCCATATCCAAAGCCGTATCGTTTAGCGACGGTGCGGAAGATGTTATGGTGGATTTCGCGCTGATGTATAACGAAACATATAGCGAAAATTTACTGAGCTTCGTAAATAATATCAAAACTCCGGACGGCGGTACTCACGAGGCTGGTTTTAGAGCGGGTCTTACGCGCGCGATAACAAATTACGTCGCGGCAAATGCGGCTGCGCGCGAAAAGGACACGAAGATCACCGGCGATGACGTTCGCGAAGGGCTTATTGCGGTAATTAGTGTAAAGGTTCCCGAACCGCAGTTTGAGGGACAAACTAAAGGTAAGCTGGGCTCCAGCTACGTTAAGCCGATCGTGCAAAAGATGGCGTTTGAAGTGCTTAGTAAGTATTTTGAAGAAAATCCGATTGAAGCGCGCGCCATTATGAATAAGGCTCTTTTAGCCGCGCGCGGTCGCGAAGCGGCGAAGAAGGCGCGCGATCTAACGCGCAGAAAAGACAATATAAATTCCGTCGGCACCCTTCCGGGAAAGTTAGCAGATTGCCAGAGTAAGGATGCAAGCATTAGCGAAATTTATCTAGTCGAGGGCGATAGCGCGGGCGGTTCGGCGAAGCAGGGAAGAGACCGCGTGTTTCAAGCGATATTGCCGCTTAGAGGTAAAATTTTAAACGTAGAAAAGGCGCGCCTGGATAGAATTTTACAATCCGAAGAGATTAAAAATATGATCACGGCCTTTGGTTGCGGTATCGGCGAGGAATTTAACGAAGAAAAGCTCCGCTATCACAAAATTATCATTATGACCGATGCGGACGTCGACGGCAGCCACATTCAGACGCTGCTTCTAACCTTTTTCTTTAGATTTTTACGTCCTATCGTGGAAAACGGCTATGTTTATCTGGCACAGCCGCCGCTTTTTAGATATAAAAAGGGCAAAAAAGAAATTTATCTAAAAGACGAAAAGGCGCTGAGCGAGTTTTTGATCGAAACGGGCATCGATATGGGCGAGTTTGAAGGTATCGGCAACGAGGATCTGATCGATTACTTAAAAATCGTCTCAAACTACCGTTCGCTTCTAAATGAGCTTAAAAAGCGTTTCAGCGTGCTTAGTGCGATCAGATTTTTGATAGAAAACGACGAAGCGCGAAGCCTTGGCTATGAGGAGCTATTTAAAATTTTAAAATCCCGCTTAGAAAGTGAAGGATTTAACATCTTAAATTCCTACGTAAATGATGAAGGCATTAGAATTTATGTCCAAACTCCGAGCGGCTTGGAACAGCTTGTGATAGATGAGAATTTATTCGGCAATTATATCTTTGAAGAGGCGATCAGAATTTATTCAAAGATCAAAGAGCGGGATGTAAGTTTTGGTAAGGATTTTATTGAAATTTTAGATGAAATCGAAAAAAGCTCGAAAAAAGGCGCTTATATTCAGCGCTATAAAGGTCTTGGAGAGATGAATCCGGAGCAGCTTTGGGAAACTACTATGAGCCCTGAAAATAGAAGGCTTTTAAAAATCAGCATTGCAGACGCACAAAGTGCTAGCGATACCTTTAATCTCTTCATGGGCGACGAGGTTGAACCTCGTAGGAATTACATTCAAGACCATGCCAAAGATGTTAAACACTTGGATATATAATGTCTGTTCTATTTAGTGAGACCAAAGAGCGCGAAAATCGTTTCATAACGGCACTTAAAATTTCGGTACCGTTTACCTGCGTTTTGATTGTTTTCGGAATTATTTTATTCCGAAACGGCGAGTTTAAATTTGATGATGTAATTTTGTTTTTGATACTTTTGATCTGCTATGTTTATTATGTCATCTATCAAATTTACTTCGGCTTTCAAAAGACACTGATCGATCCCGTTACGCATGTGTTTGTGCGCGAGGAGATCGAGAAAATTTTAAGTAACGATCTAGCTAAAAATCGTCAAATAAATATCGTTCTTTTGCGAATTAAAAATATTATCGACATAAACGATCGATACGGTTACAAAAACGGCGATGAAATTTTATACGAGTATTGTAAAGAACTTTCAAATTTTATGGCGGAGCAGGGTTTTAAGGACCTTCCGATCGGGCGCTTTATAAACGGCTACTTTGTATTCGGCGTAGAATCAAAAGCTACAAATTTAAGTCATATTTTGCGAATGTTTGAGCATAAAATTTCAAGTCAAACGATTAAAAACGTAGAGATAAAAAGTGAATTTACGATGCTTCCAAGCTCCTATGATCGCAATCTAAATAATATTGTAAATGCGCTATTTTATAAGATAAATCACCTGGACGACGAAGAGCATGGCGAGAAGGCTATTGATGTAGAGAAAGTATTAATTGACGTATTTTCCGCCGACGTAATGGAAGCGATCGATAGTGAAAATTTTAGCTTTAAATATCAGCGCGTCGCAGATAAAAACGGTGTAAAATCACATATAAATTTAATTCCAAAACTCGATCTGAGAAGCGGCGAAAAGATCACGAAAAGTAGAATTTTAGATATTTTGCTTCTAAATCATTACGATATTAAATACGATATTTCGATGATGAGGCAGATTTCTAGGATCATCTATTTTAAAGATATTGACGCTAAAATTTTTATCGAGATTATGCCTCAGACGCTGCGAAATAACGAGTTTCGCAATGAAATTTTAAAGCTCATCGATAATAATCTAATCGATCCGAAAAAGATCGTGTTTGAGTTTAACGAAAAGCTTATCTATTCGGAGATTAAGCGCTTTGATGAAATTTTAATTAAATTCCGCGAACTTGGATTTAGCTTCGCGCTGTCGCAGTTCGGCGGCTCGAACGCGAGCTTTGAATATTTAAAATTTTTGGAAGTGGATTTTATCGTTTACGACATAGAATTTAATAAAAATTTAGACGATGAAAAGATTAAAAATATCTTTATAGGCATTAACGAAGCTTGCGCGAAATCGGGCGTCAAAACCGTAATGCGCTTCATCGACAAAGAGGAATTTCAAATGCAGCTTTATAAAATGGGCATCGATTATATTCAGGGATTTTGCGTCGAAAAGCCGAACGATATATCGAATTTAAGGAGATCATAGTGAGATACGGCGAAGAGGAGATAAAAAATTTTAACATCGAAAATTTAGAAGTTTGGCCCAATAAACAAAAGCACGACTATCTAATAAAAATCACCCTGCCCGAGTTTTGCTGCCGCTGCCCGCGCTCTGGCTATCCGGACTTTGCGACGATCTATTTGGAATATATCCCGGACAAGCTCGTAGTGGAGCTTAAGGCGATTAAAATTTACATAAATTCCTTCATGAATCGCTACATCAGCCACGAGGATAGCATAAATGAAATTTACGGCGCGCTTCAAAGCAAGCTGAAGCCTAAATTTATGAAAATCACGGGCGATTTTAATCCGCGCGGCAACGTCCACACGGTAATCGAAATAAACTCGGATCAAATTTACCGATGATAAGCTCAAATTTAGTCGAACAAATTTTTAAATCCGCAAGCATTAGCCGCTGGAACGATTACCCAAAGATGGTGAGCTTAGTCGAGCTCGACAAGCAGGCGCATAAATTTATCATCGCTTATTTTATCGCTAGCTTTGAGCGCGATGTAGATATCAACTATGTGATAGAAGCCGGGATTTTCGAGTTTTTAGCGCGCATCGTCGTGACCGACATCCGTCCGGACGTCTTTCATCAGATCCAAAAAACCAAGAAAAAAAAGATCAACGAATGGGTTTTAAGCGTCCTGGAAAGCGATCTTTTGCCTATTCAAAACGGCGAGTTTTTAGAGCGATTTAAAAAATATCTAAATTCCAAGGATCATAAGAAAGAAGCGGTGATCTTAAAGGCGGCTAGTTACCTCTCTACGCGGTGGGAATTTAACATCGTCTATCAAACTAGCCAGTTTTTAAACGATATCGAGGAGCTAAAAGCCAAGGTTGAGGAGGAGCTTGAGGATTATTACGAGCTTATCGGCGTGCGAAAGATTGTGATGAATAAAAAACTCGCTCGCATAGTCGATCTTAGCGGCAGACTTCGTTTTCAAAAGCGCTGGGCACAGACGCCGCGCATCCCTGAGACATCGGTGCTTGGGCACATGCTGGTAGTTGCGATTTTAAGTTACTTTTTCTCGCTTGAAGTTGGTGCGTGCCGCTCGCGCACGGCATATAATTTTTTCTGTGCTCTATTTCACGATTTGCCCGAAAGCCTCACTCGCGACATCATTAGCCCCGTAAAATACGGCGTTAAGGGCCTTAGCGACATCATTAGCGAATATGAGATGCGGCTAATAGACGATAAAATTTTACCATTCGTGCCGGAACATATGAGAGATGATTTTAGCTATATTTTGGGTATCCGCAAAGAGAGCGGTAAATTTATAAAAGACGAGTTCGAAAACCGCACCTTCGAGCTAGGCAAGGAGCCTAAATTTGCAGAAGGCAGCCTAAAGATGTTTAATGAAGACAAATTTCGCGCAATCGACGGCAAGGCGCTTAAGTATTGCGACAAACTAGCGGCGTTTTTTGAGGCGGGGATTTCGATCAGTTACGGCGTGAAAAGCAAGGAGCTGCTTAGCGGGTATAATTCGATGTTAGAGTTTTTCAAAGCCAAGCCGAAAATTGAAGGCGTCGATTTTTATAGTGTTTGCGATGATTTCAAAGAGCATTTCGGACTTAATAGGATCGATTTATAAAACCCCTTCCCAGATGGCTGCGGCACATGCGAGATCTAAGTGCTCTGCTGTATTCCTACCCTGAAGCGGTGCCTAAAAAAAGCATTGCACAGGTCTAAGAAAGGGCAAACGGGATTATATGGAAATGTTTCTTAAAGTAAGGTTATAAATGAATTTCAAAAATCATCTTCTATCCGTATTCCGCGAGGTCTTTATTCCTCATCATCGCTCTATCGAGTTTAGAGCCAAAATTTTTGCCGCGATGCTGCTTGCCAAAAAGAAGCAGACCGACGAGGATTACGACGTGATCAAAGATATAGCGGGCGAAATTTATCCGGGCGACGAGCAGCGCATCGGCGTGCTTGTTTCCATCGTAAAAGAGTATATCTTAAAGGCAAAGACCTATAAAGGCCTAAATTTAGATTCACTTTTAAAAGAGATCGACAGAGATATCAAAAATAACAAAAAATATATCAAAAAGATCGATTTTTCGCATCTACGCCGTCTGATCGGCGACGATGACGAGGATGCGCTGATACAACAGCGCGTTTATGAGTTTTTTGTCTGCGAAGTCAAAGAGTACTCGTAAATTTTTATCTTAAGAATTTTTTTAGTATAATCATCAGTTTTTGAAATTATAAACGGAGAAAAATTTGGAAAATATCAGAAATATAGCAGTTATCGCGCACGTCGATCACGGCAAGACCACTATCGTAGATGAGCTTTTAAAACAGTCCGGCACCTTCGGCAACCGCCAAGAGGTCGGCGAGCGCGTGATGGACAGCAATGATATCGAGCGCGAGCGCGGTATTACGATCCTATCCAAAAATACCGCCATCCACTACGGCGGCGTTAAAATCAACATCATCGACACTCCGGGCCACGCCGATTTCGGCGGCGAGGTCGAGCGCGTGCTAAAGATGGTCGACGGCGTGCTTTTGCTTGTCGACGCGCAAGAAGGCGTCATGCCGCAGACAAAATTTGTCGTGAAAAAGGCGCTATCTTTGGGACTGCGACCGATCGTAGTCGTAAATAAAATCGATAAGCCCGCAGCCGATCCGGACCGCGTGGTAAATGAAATTTTCGATCTTTTCGTAGCGCTTGACGCAAACGACGAACAGCTTGAGTTCCCCGTCATCTACGCCGCGGCCAAAAACGGCTACGCAAAATACGATCTAAACGACGAAAGCACCGATATGAAGCCGCTTTTTGAGACGATCATCTCTCATGTTCCGACCCCTAGCGGCAGCGACGATAATCCTTTGCAGCTGCAGGTTTTCACGCTCGATTACGACAACTACGTAGGCAAGATCGGCATCGCTAGGATTTTCAACGGCACGATAAACAAAAACCAAAGCGTTATGTTAGCTAAAGCCGACGGCACGCACATCAACGGTAGAATTTCAAAGCTCATCGGCTTTAGCGGGCTTGAGCGCACCGACATCGACGCGGCGGGCACCGGCGACATCGTGGCGATTGCGGGCTTTGACGCGCTTGACGTAGGCGATAGTATCGTCGATCCCAATAATCCGATTCCGCTTGATGCGCTGCATATCGAAGAGCCGACCCTTAGCGTAATTTTTAGCGTAAATGACGGACCGCTAGCCGGCACGGAGGGAAAATTCGTAACCTCAAATAAGATCGACGAGCGCTTGGAAGCGGAGATGAAAACCAACATCGCGATGCGCTATGAAAACGCGGGCGAGGGTAAATTTAAAGTAAGCGGTCGCGGCGAGCTGCAGATCACGATTTTGGCTGAAAATATGCGCCGCGAGGGTTTTGAGTTCTGCCTCGGGCGCCCGGAAGTCATCATCAAAGAGATCGACGGCATCAAATGTGAGCCCTTCGAGCACTTAGTTATCGACGCGCCCGATGATTGCACCGGCACCGTCATCGAAAAGCTCGGTCGTAAAAAGGCCGAGATGAAGGTGATGAACCCTACCGGCGACGGGCAGACGCGTATGGAGTTTGAGATCCCGGCGCGCGGTCTTATCGGCTTTCGTTCGCAGTTTTTGACCGATACTCGCGGCGAAGGGGTTATGAATCATAGCTTTTTGGAATTCCGCCCTTTCATCGGCGCGGTCGAGAAGCGACAAAACGGCGCGCTCGTAAGTATGGAAAACGGAGTGGCGCTAGGATACAGCCTGTGGAACCTGCAAGATCGCGGCGTGCTTTTTATCGCTCCGCAGGCAAAGGTCTATCTAGGTATGATCATCGGCGAGCACAGCCGCCCGAACGATCTGGACGTCAATCCGATCAAGGGTAAAAATTTAACCAACGTCCGCGCCAGCGGTAGCGACGACGCGATCAAGCTCGTGCCGCCGCGTGCGTTAAATTTAGAGCGCGCACTGGAGTGGATCGAGGAGGACGAGCTCGTGGAGGTTACGCCCGTAAATATCCGCGTGCGCAAGCGATACCTGGACCCTACGACGCGCAGACGAATGGCGAAAAAATAGAATTTCAAAATGAAATTTTAAAATTCGGCGTGAAATTTAGCTTTTAAATTTCACGCCTTTTTTATAGGCAAATTTTAAAATTTACGCTGCTAAAATTTTGCTAGGAGAGGCAATGAATCTTGTTTTATTCGACTTTGACGGCACGATCACGCGCGATGATTCGCTGCTCGAGTTCGTCGCCTACGTAGTCGGATTTAAGAAATTTTTTCGCGGGATTTTGGTGCTATCGCCCATTTTGGCGGCGTATAAGCTAGGTCTTGCGAGCAATAATTTTACGCGCAGAAAGCTCTTGGGCTACTTTTTTTCGGGTATGAGCGCCGATAAATTCGATAAAATTTGCAAAAAATACTCCACCACCCACATCGAAGATATCCTAAAACAAAGCGCGATGGACAAGATCGCAAGCTATAAAGCCGCGGGCGATAAAATCGTCATCGTTACCGCCTCGCTCGAAGACTGGCTGCGCCCGTGGTGCGAGGCACAGGGCTTGGAGCTTTTAGGCACTAAAATACGGCGCAAAGGCGGCATCATCACGGGCGAGATCGAGGGGCAGAACTGCTACGGTGCGCAAAAGGTCGCTCGCGTGCGCGCAGCATACGACGTGCAGGCTTTCGATCGCGTTATCGCTTACGGCGACAGCAGGGGCGATCGCGAGATGTTAGAATTCGCCGACGAGGCGCACTACAAGGCGTTTGAGTAAATTTCTGCGACCATAAAGCTTAAACGATAGTATCTGCGACGACTGCGCTTTTGCCGTGAGTCAGAATTTAGCTCACGCGGAATTTTATCCTTTTAAATTTATCGCGCTTATCTGGGGGATTCTATTACAGCACGGATTTTGAAATTCGCAGTGTGAGTAGAATTCTAAAATTCCGTCGTGTATAAAATTCTGTTCGTAGCGTAGAATTTTGCTTTGAATGGAATAGATATTCTAAAACCGAGCGAGTGTGAGATAAAATTTTAAATTTTAGAATTTACGGAATTTCTCGGTTACTAAAATTTCAAAATTTGCAGATCGTAGAATTCCACTCGCCGCGTGTGAAGCGGAATTTTAAAATTTAAAAATCCCGCGCCTTAGAATTCTAAGCTCTAAAGCATGTTGTAAATTCCGTCTAAAAGGAAGTATTTTTTATCCGCCGTA
>NZ_CALHHT010000361.1 GCF_938031315.1 uncultured Campylobacter sp. | reverse complement strand
GCTCCATTTTACATTCTGTTTTTGTATTAAACGTGCCCGGATGGCGGAATCGGTAGACGCAAGGGACTTAAAATCCCTCGGAATTTTTTCCGTGCCGGTTCAAGTCCGGCTCCGGGCACCACCTAATAAGCCGGCGTGGCGACATAGCCAAGTGGTAAGGCATGAGCCTGCAAAGCTTTGATCCCCGGTTCGAATCCGGGTGTCGCCTCCAGATCCTAAAAAGGAGTTATTATGAGATACATACTAGCGGCTCTTTTGGCATTGATGGTTTTTAGCGGGTGCTCTAATACTTGGCACGGCGTAAAAGAGGATTCGCACAACGCGGCTCAATGGACCAAAGAAAAGGTTCACAACGGCGCCGAGTGGGTCGGAGAAAAAACCGAATAAATTCCACGTGTAGATCTTGATCTGCGCGAACTTTCGGCGGGGTCTACCCGCCCTTAATCGGGAGATGGCTGAGCGGTCGAAAGCGGCGGTCTTGAAAACCGTTGAGGTGAAAGCCTCCTGGGGTTCGAATCCCTATCTCCCGGCCATTTTAATCTAATCCGAAATTCCATTTTAACTTCAAAATTTCACATTTTATTTATACTAATTTTCATTTAATGCTCTTTAGGCTAAAATTTTATTTCGTAGCAGGCGGCGTAGGCGGCAGCTCGTGCGCGCACCAAGATGGAGCGCCAAAATGTTATACGGCGGTAGGAGTCAAAATATGCCGAGCAGCTTTTAGTCGGTTCGTGTTAAACTCGAGTGCATTGTAGCTGTATTTTGGATGAAACATCGGCAATTTTTTTGATCGATCCGTATTAAAACAGCGCGCAGTAAGAGTAGGGCGATGTAAAATTAAATGTTCGTCCGTCTTGCTATGAAAGCGTGTGGGCTCTGTTGCGAAATTTAGCCATGAAATTTCAAAGCTTAGCAGTCCGTCGCGCTTGGCGTAAAATTTTAAAATTTACCGACTCGCGCTTTTAAATTTAGCCAGAGTCCAAGTAAATTTCAAAATTTATCTTGCGCGAGCGCGCCGCCGCGCAGATAAAGATCAAATGCGCCTGCGTACCTCTGGGCGATAAAATAAACGAGGGAAGCCGCGTATTGCAAGCCTAGAATCGATACGCTCGCGATCAGACCGGGACTAGCGCAGCAAGCAGGCGGGTTAAAAGTAGGCGGATCTAAGAGATATCGCAGGCTAACGGGTCGAAGCGAGCAAATCCAAAAATGACCAGGCGAGCAGATTGATAAGCCGAAAGAGAAAAGTCTGCAAAAATATCTGCGAGCGAATTTTACTAGAAAATAAAGGGCTTAAATGCGAAAAATTTTACTATTTTTACTGCTTTGTGCGGGAGCTTTTGCGCTTGAGTGGGACGGAGCCGTCCTGCGGGGGGCGCTGCCAAACGGGCTTAAATACTATATTTTAGAAAATTCCGTGCCTAAAAATTCCGCCGTTTTCTATCTGATCGTGGATGCGGGCTCGATCGACGAGGACCCTAATGAGCGCGGGCTTGTGCACTTTATCGAGCATATGTCCTTTAACGGAAGTCGCGATTTTAGCAAAAACGAGCTTATCAAAAAGCTACAGAGCCTGGGCGTGAAATTCGGCGCCGACGTAAATGCGCAGACGGGCTACGACAGCACGATTTACACGCTTAACATCGCCGTTAGCGAAGAAAATTTAAAGGACGTTTTTAAAATTTTTGCTTCGATTGCGGACGGAGTGGAGTTTAATCCGCTCGAGCTCGTAAAAGAAAGAGGCGTCATAATCGAGGAGGCGCGTAGTCGCGATACGCCGATCGCAAGGCTTTACGAGCGGATGGATGAGGAGCTTTATGGCGGCAGCGCGTATTTTAATCGTGCGCCGATCGGCGATATGGCGGTCGTAAAATCCGTAAGCGCGCAGCGAATCAAGGAGCTTTATCAAAAAATTTACCAGCCCAGATCTATGAAATTTATAGCCGTGGGCGATTTCAAAAGGGATAAAATTTTAAAACTGCTAAAGCAAAATTTTTCGCCTCTTAGAAATACAAACTCCTACGCCCGTCCGGATATGGGCATTCCGCCGAGGCAAGGTTTGAAAATTTACAATTACGATACGAACGAAACATCGCTAAATTCCGTCAAAATTTCGTTTTGGGAGGAATTTGCGCCCCCAAGCAGCGAGGCGAATGCGAGAAAAATTTTAAAAAGCGAGCTTATCTCAAGCCTTATTTCTACGATTTACGAACGAGCGAAGGCTAGCGAGGGCGCGCTGTTGCGCGTTAATTTTTCCAGGTCGAATTTGCAGTTTCAAAAAACGATTTATAACTTCGACATCGCCGTTCTGGGCGGAGATTTTGACGGCGCGATCTCGCAGGCGCTCGGGCTAATCAAAGGCTTGCGAGATAGCGGCTTTGATGCGCGCGATTTTGCCCTCGCAAAGGATGCTTTGATCAGCTCGCGGCACAGCGCCTTTGAGCGCAAAAAAAGCGCAAATTCTGCGTTTTTTGCAAGAGAGATTCTTCATGCCGTAAAATCAGGAGCCGTCCTGCCTAGCGCCGCAAAACAGCGTGATTTGGACATAAAGCTGCTGCGCGAGATCAGCCTAGAGGAGCTAAATTTAGAATTTAGGCGCCTTACGGATCTGGGCGAGGTGCACGCAAGCGTCTTTAGTGGCTCCGGATATAATCTGGACGAGGCTAAATTTAAAAAGCTGCAAAGCGGCGCTAAGGCGATAAATACGCATGCCGCGCATAAAAAGCTGCCGGGTAGCTTGGTTTCTAAAAACCTGCCTGAGGGCAAAATTTTAAGCAAGAGTTTTGAGCCGCGATTTAAATTTTATACCTACCTGCTTGAAAATAACGCGACCGTGATCTTAAAGCCGCTTAAGACGCGCAAGGATTTCATCTCGTTCGCCGCGGTAAGCAGAGGCGGAATGTCCAATCTGGCGCACCCGAGGCTCGGCAGTTTTGCCGCAATGCTTGCAAACGAAAGCGGTGCGGGCGAGTTTAACAATTATGAAATTTCGCAAATTTTAAGCGGGCGGCAGGTGAATTACCGCAAAAATATCTCCGCATTCTCGCACGGATTTTACGGAAACTGCGGCTCGCAGGATCTAAAATGGCTGCTGGAAGCGATAAACTTGGAGCTTAGCTCTCCGCGCACGGACGAGAAGGCGCTGCAAAATTTAAAGATAAAATCGCTCGACGAGCTTGCGCGAAACGAGAAGCTGCCCGGATATAAATTTAGCAGGGAATTTAGCGAGTTTTTTTACGGCGGCAATGCGCGAATGCGCCCTCTAAGCGCCGCGCAGATCAAAGCGCTTAACGCGGAGGAGCTAAAAAAGATCGTCTATGATAAATTTAGCAACGCCGCATCCTATACTTTCGTGCTTAGCGGCGATTTTGAGTTAAAAGACGCCGAAGCCCTCATAAAAAAGTATCTGGCGAGCTTGCCTGCTCGCGGCGAGCGCGAGGATTTTAAAGACGATGGAATTCGCAGCTTAAGCGGACGGCACGTTTTTATGCGCAACTATCAAAACTCCCCTAGAAGCGACGTCGCGCTTACCGCGATAAACAGATCCGCTCCGTACTCGCTTGAAAATGCAATTAAAATTTCAGCCCTGGCTTCGGTGCTTCAGGAGGCCCTTAGAGAGCGTATCAGAGAGGATGAGGGGCGCACTTACGGCTTTTCGGTCGCTTCGAGTCTAAGCCGCATCCCGTACGAGCACTCGAGCCTTCATATTTCGTTTTCCTGCGCGCCGCAAAACACGGATCAAATTTTATCTGCAATCAGGGAAGTTTTTGCAGAGATCGCAGGCGGCGGATCGGACGTAGCGCGGCATCTTGAAAATTTTAAAAAATCTCAGATCATCACGGCTCGCATCGCTCGCGAAAGCCCCGAGTTTTGGAACGACGCGCTCGTAAAATACGCGCTTTGGAATGAGGAGATTGCCGATTTTAAGACCTTTGAAACGATCGTAAATTCCATCTCGCCGAAGGATATCGCGGAGGCGGCGCAGATCTATATTTTTGATACCGATGAAACCGTGAGGATAAATGCGCCGAAATTTTAACAGGCTCGGCGCATCTAAATTTTGCTCGTTAAATTTACTAGTCGCGTTTAAATTTAACGGCGCTTGCACGGCAAATTTCAGCGCCATAAATTTACGTGCTTTAAAAATATACCTAAGAATAAAACTCAATTAAACCTATCTATACCGTGCATAGATTTTAGATAAATTTTATTTTGGAATAGATTTATCTCGCCGATATATCGCTATTTTGTTACATTTTTTCTATTGATTGTATAAGTTATATAATTGTTATCACTTTTATTGAAATTTAAAATATTATTGGCTAAATTTCCTCAGTCTTAATTTTTATTTTCAAAAAAGGAGAAAAGATGATTGTCGGTTTTTGGGCCTGTAAGCCATATAAAAGCGGCGCAGGCCGCAATTATTCCGCTTCCGTAAAAGGCGAGAAATCCACTCAAAATCGCTGCGGGGAGGGGCTTGCACGCTCCTTAATAGTCGCGGCGTGTCTTTGCGGCCTAAGCGTCGCGCAGGATTCGTCTGAAAATAACGCAACCAGAAGCGTTGCTACCAAAGAGAGTTCGGAGGTACGAAGCTCGGCTGCGATGACAAATAGTTATAAATTTCCCGAAATAGTAGTTGTCGGCAACATTGACTCTAGCCTGACGAGCGTCGGCGATAGCTATGGCGGTACGCAAAAAATAAGCAGGACGATGATCGAGTCGATGCCTAGCGGCAACGGCGACTTCGTGCAGCTTTTGCGTACCAATCCAAATGTGCAATTCAGCTCCACAAACCGCCAGAGCACGACGCTAGGCGAGATCAGCCCCGCAAATATCAGTATCAACGGCGCGAAGTATTGGCAAAACAACTTTATGCTTGACGGCGCGAATATGAATAACGATCTTGATCCCGCTAGAAATCCGGGCGGCAATCCTACGCGCTTTTCGGCGTTTGATACGATGAATTCCGTCTCGCAAGGTATGGCGATCGATAGCGATTTCTTACGAAGCGTCGAGGTGCACGATAGCGGCATCTCCGCCAAATACGGCGGATTTACCGGCGGCGTAGTGGAGGCTAAGACGCGAGATCCGCGCGCGGGCTTTCACGGCAAGTTTTCGATGCAGCACACCGAAGATAGTTGGACTAGATACCATATCTACGGCGATGAACAGAGCTTTGAAAACTCCGCTACGCCGCTAAATCAGCCGAGATTTGATAAGTGGATCACGAGATTAAATTTAGAAGGCACCGTTACCGAGGATCTGGGCTTGATGTTCGGCTACACCAACACTAGAAGTAAAATTCCGCTCAAGGCCTACGACAGAAGATACAACGCTGATACGACCATCACCGAGCGAATTCAGAGGCGAAATATAGACAACTACTTCCTAAAGGCGCTCTGGTATGCGACCGACCGCCTAACTATCACGCCTAGCGTAACCTACGCGCCCGAGCGAAACAAGATGTTTAACGACCACGTCAAAGACTCCTACGCCGATATGAAATCGGGCGGTTTAAATTTAGCGCTTAAAACCGACTACGATGGCGATTTCGCTAGGTTTAATCAAATTTTATCTTACAGCAAGCTCGAGAGCTCTCGCGATGCGGAGAATGAATATTACAGGGCTTGGCAATACTCAAACGTAAAGAATTGGGGCAGTAAATTTTTATCTACCGCAGCGATAGAGGGCGGCTTTGGGGATCTTGATCAGACTCAAAAGAGCCTTTCATACAACGCGGATCTGGAGTTTAATGAATTTGATCTCGGCGGCAGTAAGCATAGATTTATCACAGGCTTTGAGTTTAAAAAGCAAGAGGCTAAATTTAACGTAAAAAAGGAGTTTATGACCGCCAGCGGAATAGCACCGCTACCTGCGGGCGTAAATGCTTGCGATCCGGATGACGAGCTCTGCTCTATAGACGATTCTTTTGCGAGGTTCGGTAGAAGCGGTCAGTTTTTTACGCAAAAAAGCTATTACAAGGGCAATACCAAGGTGGATATGAAGAGCTTGGCGGTTTATCTAGAGGATGAGATAAAAATCGGTGATCTTACCTTGCGACCGGGCGTAAGATTAAATAGGGACGATTATATGAAGCAAACGACTGCGGCGCCGAGATTTAACAGCTACTACGATATTTTTGGCGACGGCGATTCGATCATTAGCTTCGGTGCAAACCGCTACTACGGGCGCAATCTCTTTACCTACAAATTAAGAGAGGGTCGAGAAGGTCTCGCCACTACCTACACGCGCCCGCGCAATGCTTATACTCAAAACTGGACGCAACTGCCAAAAGACCCGTCTCTAACTAAATTTAACGAGCTAAAGGTGCCTTATGAGGATGAGCTGGTATTCGGGGCAAAGCAAAAGCTTGGGAATTTCGAGTTTTTCAGCAAATACGTAAGCCGCAAGGGCAGGGATCAGATCATCAAATCTACGCGAAGAGATCTAGGTCTAGCGCCGAATCCGAACTACCAAAACAACTATCAAACCTTTACTAATGACGGCAGAAGCGAAAATAAAATTTTAACCTTCGGCGTTAAGACGATCGAGGATTATGAGGCTTTCGGTACGCTAAACGGCTTTGAGCTGGGCTTTGAGCACATCAAGATGAAGACGAACAACACCCTTTACGACATATCGCTTGATAGAGAAACGCTTGAAGATGAAAAGATCGTCGAATACGACGGCAGACTGATGAGGTTATCGGAGCTGCCGGCGCAGGACTACGCTAGGCCTTGGACTGCGAGCCTAAATATCATCACGAAAATTCCAAGCTACGGTATCAGCGTGAATAATTTCCTCTCGTTTAAAGGCTCGCAAGAAGCGATCGCTCGCACCGGCAGGACGCCTGCGGGCAAGTACCCCGCCAGATACGACAAATACGAAAAGGTAAATCTCGGCAAAAGCTACAGCTGGGATGCGCGCATCGGATACGCTAAAAAGATGGCGGGCGAGGTGGAATTTTTTACGAATTTAGACATCTACAACGTCCTAAATAAGCGCAACAAAGCAAGGCTTAGCAGCGATACCTCGCTCGATCTAGTCTATGAGGCGGGCAGGCAGTTTTGGCTGGAAGCGGGCATTCGGTGGTAGCGTAAGCTAAATTTGCGGAGCTTTTGAAATCCACGGCTCCGCAAAGTTTCGTGAAATTTTCTGAAATTTGCGGCATTTTGCGAGATTTCAAATTTCACGCCGCGCTCCTTAAAATTCCGCATCGCGCGCTGTAAAATTTTAGCGTGCGCATCATATGATTTAACATATGTGCCGCAAAATTTTAATGCACGCGAAATTATTAAATTTGCGCCTAAATTTAAGCCATAATCAATTTAAGGAGCTGAAACGGCTTTCTAAATTTTAACGCCGATATCGCTTAATAGGCTCTTTCATTGAAATATCACAAACTGCTTTTGAAATTTTGACGGGCTAATATGTCGATGATTTAAGAGACAATAGCAAACCCTTTCAAAATCCGCTCCGCTCATCATAAAACTGATAAATTCGCCCCTGCCGTCATAGATGATCAAAGTATCGATCGCACGAAAGCTAAATTTCCCCTTCGTGATCTTTGAAAAAATCAGTTTGGCGATGAAAAACGGCAAAACCAATGCCGTCAGGCTCATAATAAAAATTATAAATCCTCTAAGGCTTTGTAAAAATCCGGCAAACGCGACGGCTATCACGATGAACGAAAACACAATACCTGCGGAATTTCTAGCGGGCACGATATATCCGAATAGCGGCGTGACGGTGAGCTTTATGAGCGATATTTCATCAAATTTTATAGATTTCGTGATTTTGCCTTTATTGACGTAGTTGATGCTCCTGTTCGTCAAATGAACAAAGCGCGTATGGGCGCTGTTGAGATAGGACACGATGGCGAATGCTACGTAAACAAACGGCGTATAGTATGGAAAAATATCGCCTATATACAGAAACACCGGTACCGCCAAGAGAGCGAAGAATAGGTTATAAATAAAGAATACTATTATGTTGTAGTCTTTGACGAGGAGGGATTTATTGTCAAATTGCGGCGGAATTCGGCGCTCGGCATCTTGCCTAGGCTGCGACTGCTGCAGCTTTTGCGACTTTTGCGGCTCATCGTTAAAATTTTTCATTAAATTTTTTGCTCCCGTTTTAAAATTTACCGCTAGCGGCTCGGGCGTTTTGCGGCGCTAAATTTGCCGTTCGCGCCGCACGCCTTAGCGATGCAATCCCAAGCAGAGCCAGCTTGCGTCCTTTTAAAATTTTATTTCGTTGAAATTTATCGGCGCCGCGTATCGGTACCGCGTACGCTTGCCGCATCGCCGCATGAAATTTCGAGGCCTCACGGCTCGAAATCAAAGCAGTAAAAATCGTCCGCTTCGCTCCAGAGCTCTTTTAGCGAGTGCCCGTCTATCTGCGGCGCGGCGTAAAGTTCCCGCAGCGTGGCGAAATACCGCTCGCCGCTTGCATTTGCGCCAGCTTCGTCCGCGCATCTTTGAAACGAGCAGCGATCGGCGTAGGCGATGATCAAGTATTGCGCGCCGCGCAGGCGAAGTCCAAGCTCGGGCTCTCCGCCCTCGGCTACGCATTTTAGCAGCATTTGCGCTATAGTTTCAAATGAGTAAGTCTGACATTTCGCTCCGATCTTAAAATTTTATCGCCGCCGCGACGCTTATTGTGCCGCCGCATATCGCGAGCCGTTTTACTCCGCCAAAAACCCGAAGCGCTCAATCATATCCAAAAGCATATCGGCTCTGCAAATTTCATCGTCCAGCAGATCGTCGTATTGATCTCGCAGTCGCTCGGCGTCTTGCGCCACGGGCCCTAGATATTCCTTAGCCTGCGCGAAATCCCCTTTCATCACGTAGTATTCGCCTAAGATCACGCGAGCTTGCGTCTTGCTAACCTCGTCGCCTTCGCCCTCAAGTGCTGCTTTTAGGCTCTGCACGCCGCCCTCCTCAAGCCCTCGCGAGAGCTGCATTATTGCTTTGTTTAGATAAAGCTTCGCATCCATTTTCGCCCCTTAGTTAAATTTCATTTGAAATAATAGAACAAATTTCCGCCGCACTCAAGATCCACGAACTCCTTGCTGTCAAAAAACAGCTTAAATTCCATGTGGCTCAGATATTTAGCGTCTCGCGCTTTCTCTATAAAATTTCTTATCAGCCGCTCTATCTTTCCGCCACCTTCGCGGCGTGCCGCGTCCTGCCTCGTGAAATAAAAAACTACGGGCGCGTCGGACACCGCCGCGATATACCAAATTTTAAGCGGCGCTAAAAGCTCGTTTCGGTTTCGCAGCAGCTCCTCTACCGTGCCTTGGATCAGATCGGTGCGGATCTGTGACTCGAAGGACTCGACCGAGATATAAAAATTCTTAAGTCTGTTTAGTTTCTCGAAAAGCGGCGTGCGGGCGAGGTAGCGCTCGATGCACTTTTTATCGGTGATTTTTGCGGCGTCTTTATCGAAGCGAAGCACGATCTTAAGCCACGCCGAGTTCTTGCCCGCGCCGTAAAACGCGCTGATCGCTCGAGTTTTAAATTTAGCGTCTATGAACTCTATCAGACCCCTGACGTTTTCACTATTTTTGACTTTGCCCTCTATGATCTCTTTGCAGCGCCTGCTCTGATACGGGCTTAGATCGCAAAACATCGCGTGCCTTTAAATTTAAAGCTAAATTTACTCTGCGCTATAAGCCTGTAGCATATCGAAGGTCGGAGCGAAAAAGAGCGCGCCCGTCTTTGCAGTGCTGAAGTCAAGCAGGCGGTCGTAGTTGCCTCGCGGGCGGCCGATAAACATACTCTCAAGCATCAGCTCCAGCGTGCTAAAGGTGCTTGCGTAGGCGATGAAGTAGGTTCCCGTCTCGCCGTCTTGCATAAACGGCATATTGCCGCGCACGACCTTTTTGTCGTCGCCGACGTTGGCTGCGGCGGAGTGCGAGTTGCTAGGTTTTATCTCCTCGCTCATCTCGATGTCGTTTTGTTTGCTACGCCCGATGACGCGCTCCTGCTCGGCGACGCCCGCGGCGTTCCACGCGCTCATATCGTGGATATATTTTTGCACGAAAAGATAGCTGCCGCCCTTGTATGCGGCATCCTCGTCGCCCACCTTGGCGAAAAAGTCGCGATCTGCGCCCTGGGGATTTTCGGTGCCGTCCACAAAGCCGATGATAGCGCGTCCGTCGTAGTATTTAAAGCCGCAGATCTCCTCCTCGCACGTCGCAACGTCCTTTAGCGCGGCTCTGATCTCGCTTGCCATATCGTAGCAAACGGCTTGATTCGCCGCTCTGATGTGGATATGAATATCGCCTCCGGTGGCGGGTGCAGTGTGTTTATCGCCCTTAATCTCTTCGAAATTCTTTAATTCCTTCGGCAAAGGCTTCGGCAAGCCGAGCATTTTCCACGCCTCAAAGCCCACGCCCAGCACACAGCTTGTTTCGCTAGCCGCGCCGAATCTCGTAACGGCGGTTTTGTTTAAATTTATCACCAGAGCGCAAAGACCCTCGAAAGCCTTTTTACAGGCGGTTTTGCCTGCGTTAAAGCGCCAGATCATAAACACGGTGTTGTTGCCGGGCGCGTCGGTTACGTTTTGGGATTTTGCGTGTGCACAGGCGCAACTTTTTTCTTCACTCATTTTTCTCTCCTTCAAAGTGAAATTTTAAAAGGAATTTTAGCGCAATATCGGTAAACGGCGGGCGTAGAGATAGAATTTAGGTGGCTTTCGGGTTTGATTTCGGCGGAGGAAATTTTTATCTTTGATCGTTAAATTTGCGGCAAGGGTGGAATTTTGGCTTTAAATTTATAAAATTTTCGCCGAGTTGAAAAGCGAAATTTTAGAGTTTTGCGAGGACGAAATTTTAAAGTAGTGGCAGATGGGAAGGGATTCGAACCCTCGAAAGCTTGCACTTTACACGCGTTCCAGGCGTGCTCCTTCAACCGCTCGGACACCCATCTAAATTAAAAGTCGCGATTATAGCGAAAATCTAAAATTTTGCCAAATTCCGTTTCGGCGCGCAACCGCTCGTCTTCAAATTTAAAACGCGACGCTTGGAATTTCGCCGCAGCGCTTGGAATTCTGCCGCGCCACTAAGCCCGGCCGCCTTACGCTTCCTAGCCGAGCGGCGATTTTACCTTGCTGCGGATATTTTAAAATTTGGATTACTTTTTAAATTTAGACCTGCCGTCCGATGCAGGGCTAAATTTAAAAAGCGCAAGCAGAGCTCTTGCAAAATCCGCTTGCGCCGTAAAAACTGGGCAGCGCTCTAAATTTATGAATATTTTAAAATTTCGCGCCGCCCGTAAATTTAAAGCTAATTAAAAATTCTATCCTTCGGGAAGGCGGACATATCGGGCTGCACGTCCTTCTCCGCGCCGATAAGCGCCTTTATTTCGCTATCTTCTATGCTAAAGCCGCCGCCGAGCGCCTTGTAGGCGTTTACCGTCGCGCTTAGCACGTCAAGATCTGCCTGCACTTTATTTAGCTGCGCGCTAAGCAGGTTTCGCTGCGAATCCAAAAACTCCAGATGATCGCTGTAGCCCGCCTGATACCTGCTTGAGGCGTTTGAATAAATTTTGCTCTGCGAAGCGACGAGATCGGCGAGGCTTGCCTGCCTTAGTTTGGCGTTTTGCACGCCGATAAGCGCGTCGCGAACGTCGCCGAGAGCGGTTTTAAGCGCCTTGTCGTATGCGATGAAGCTCGCGTTTTGCTCTAAATTTGCAAGCTCTACGCGCCTTTTTTGGCGGCCGAAGTCAAGCAGCGGCCCTACGAGCGAGCCGCCGATATTCCACGTGCTCGCGCTTGTGGTAAACAGCCTGTCAAACTCGCCGCTTGCGTATCCCGCCGAGCCCGTAAGCGAGAAGGTAGGGAAGTAGCCCGCCTTGGCGACGCCCACTAAGAAGTTGCTTGAGCGCAGATTTTCGAGCGAGCTTGCGACGTCGGGGCGGTGCAGGATCACGTCGCTTGGGATTCCGCTTGGGATCTGCGGCGCGCTAGGCATTTTCGCGGCGGTCTGCGGCGCGCCGCGTAAAATTTCATCGTAGCTCTTGCCCGTTAGGATATTTAGCGAAGTTTGAGCTGCGGAGAGCTGATTTTGCACGCTTATGAGGCTTGCCTCGGCACTTTGCACCGCAGCTTTGGCTTGATAAAATACGATCTCGCTAACCGCGCCCGCATCGAGCTGCTTTTTGCGGTAGTTTTGCGTATCTTGATAGCTTTTTAGGCTGTCTTTTAAAATTTTCTCCTGCTGCTTTAACGCTAGTAGCGTAAAATAGGTCGTCGCAACCGTGCTAGTAATCGTGTTTTTGGCGGTTTCGTAGTCGTATTTCGTCGCATTAAATCGAGATCGCGCCGAATCTACGCTGTTGCGCACGCGCCCCCAAAGATCGATCTCGTAGCTTAGCACGGCGCCGATCTGATACGCGCCGTGAGAGTTGCGATCGGGCTGGTTGCCGAAATTATTTTGGCGCACCGCGCTGCCGCTTAAATTTACATTCGGCAGGTACTCAAGCTTGCTTAGCCCTAAATTTACGCGCGCATACTCGACGTTATTCAGTGCGGTTTGCAAGTCGGAATTTTGCTCCAGCGCGCTTTGGATCAGGGCGTTTAGCTGCGGATCGTTAAAGCTTTTCCACCACTGCGTGCTAACGTTAGTGTTCGCGTAATCCGCCTTAAAGCCGGTCTGTTTTTGCGGCGTGACGGGCTTGAAGTTGCAGCCGCAAAGTAAAATTCCAAGCGTCAAGGCGCTTAAAAGAGCATTATTTATTTTCATCGTTCACCTCGTTAGTTTGGACTTTTTTGCCGCGTCTATCAAGCCAAGCGTTGAAGCTTTCGAGCAGGTAGAAAAATAGCGGCACGAAAAAGATCGCGATCGTAGATGCCGCGAGCATTCCGCCTACGACGCCGGTTCCTAGCGCGTGGCGGCTAGCAGCGCCCGCGCCGGTAGCGATAACCATCGGAAGCACGCCCAGACCGAACGCAAGGCTCGTCATCACGATAGGGCGGAACCTCATCTTAGCGGCCTCGACGGCGGCTTCCGCGATAGGGCGGTGGTTGTTTAGGTGCTCGTTCATCGCAAATTCCACGATCAAAATCGCGTTTTTCGCCGCCAGACCGATTAGAAGCAGCAAACCGATCTGAAAATATATGTCGTTATTCAGCCCGCGGAAATATGTAAACACGAGCGCTCCGAATACCGAAAACGGCACGGCGGTAAGCACGGCAAGCGGCATGAGCCACCTTTCGTATTGAGCCGCCAGGATCAAAAACACGAAGATCATTCCAAATACGAATGCCTGCGCGCCCTTGCCCGTCTCGCTGACCTCTTGATACGCAGAGCCCGCCCAGCCGATCGAATATCCGCTAGGAAGCTCCTCTTTTATGACCTCTTGGATCGCCGCTATCGCCTGGCCCGAGGTATAGCCCGTATTTGGCTCGCCCATAATCTGCGCAGCCGGGAAGGCGTTAAATCTATTAACGGAATCAGGACCCAGCGAGCGCTCAAGTCTCACTAAAGAATTTAACGCGATCAGATCGCCGCTGTCGCTGCGGACGTAGAGCGATTTTAGATCGTTAGGATCGTCTCTGTAGTTTTGCGTAGCGCGGATATAGACCTTAAACGTGCGACCCAAGAGGTTAAAGTCGTTGATGTAATACTGCCCGATGGTGGAATTTAGCACGGTGAAAATGTCGGCTATCTTAACGCCTAGCATCTTTATCTTCTCTTTATCTATATAGAGCTTATACTGCGGGAAATCGGTATCCAGCGTCGTTCGCACGAGCTTTAAAGCGGGGTGTTGATTGGCTTTGGCAGTTACGCGATCCATATCTGCGCGAATTTCATCGTAGCTCTTGCCCGTCGTGCTTTGCGCGTAGAGCTCAAATCCGCCCGTAAGCGAAAGACCCATAATAGGCGGCGGCGTAACGACGTAAGTCATCGAGTTGCGATCGGCGCCGTAGAGCTGCCCGTTTAGCGCGGCAGCTAAGGCGAAGTTGGAATTTTCATCGCCCGGGCGATCTTTCCAGTCTTTTAGCTTCATAAAAAAAGCTCCCGCGTTTTCTCTGAGCGCTCCGGCTAGCATATCGTATCCCGTGATTTGGGTTATATCTTTTACGTTTGGATACTTTTTAGCGATGCTTGCGATGAAATCCTGATCGGCTTCCGTCCTAGGTAGAGTAGATGCCGACGGAAGCGTAGTCATCGCCATAATCGAGCCTTTGTCCTCATTAGGTACCAGGCCGCTAGGAGTGAGCACAAGAAGCTTCACCATCGCATAGATGATGATGCCTACAAAAACGAGGCTGATTAGTACGTGGCGAAGAACCATGCCGACACCCGCGGCGTAAATTTTAGTTGAGATGCTAAAAAGATTATTAAACCATCTTATAAAGAAAAAAGGCTCAGATTCCTTTTTTTGCAAGATTAGAGCGCAAAGTGCGGGCGTTAGCGTAAGGGCTACGAAGCCTGAAAAACATACCGAGGCTACGAGCGTTAAAGCAAATTGCCTCTGCATAACCCCGGTAAAACCCTCCATAAACGCAACCGGCACGAAAACCGCCGAAAGTACGAGCACGATGGAGATGACGGGCGCTACGATCTCGCCCATCGCTTTTGTGGTGGCCTCTTTGACGCTAAGATCCGGCTCTTCGTGTAAAATTCTCTCTACGTTTTCGATCACGATAATGGCGTCGTCCACGACGATGCCGATAGCTAAAATAAGCGCAAAAAGGGTAATTAAATTTATAGAAAATCCGAAGGCATAAATTCCGATAAACGCGCCGCAGATTGACACAGGCGCAGCAAGCGTCGGAATGATCGTTGCTCTAAGATTGCCTAAGAACATATACATAACTACGATGACGAGTATTAACGCTTCAATGAAAGTATGAATGACCTCTTCGATCGATACTTTTACGAAGCTAGTCGTATCGTAGGCGACGTCGTAGGTCAGCTCACCCGGGAAATTTGGTTTAAGCTCGTCTATGCGCTTATTTACCGCTTCGACTACGGCTAGAGCGTTGGCGCCACTTTGCATAAAGATAAGCACAGGCACCATCTCTTTACCGTTAAATTTCGCCGAGATATTGTAGCTTGCGCCGCCAAGTTTGACCTCGGCGACATCTTTTACGCGCAAGAAATTCCCATCTTTTTGCGCGCGTATGATGATATTTTCAAACTCTTCGACGGTTTTTAAACGACCCTCAGGCTTGATCGCATAAACGTAGGGATTGCCTAAGTTCATCGGCTGCTCGCCCATCTTGCCTACGGCGTATTGGCTGTTTTGCTCGCTTATCGCAGCGATTATCTCGGCGGTCGTAACGTTAAACGTCTTAAGCAGCTCGGGCTTTACCCAGATCCTCATCGCATAGTCTTTAGTGCCTAGCGCCTGAGCCTCTCCGACGCCCGGTACGCGCTTTAGCTCATCTACGACATTGATAGCTACGTAGTTTTGCATCTCTACGACATCCATCTGTTCGCTAGGATCGTAAAACGCAAGCACTTCGAGCATCGTACTGCTGCGCTCGGTGACGGTTACGCCATAGCGGCGCACTTCGTCGGGAAGTAGCGTAAGAGCTGGCGTGACGCGGTTGTTTACATTGACTTTCGCATCTGCTGGATTTGTGCCGATTTGAAAATATACGTTGATACGAACGTCGCCGGAGGAGCTTGCTGAGCTTTCCATGTAGATCATATTTTCAACGCCGTTGATTGCGTTTTCAAGAGGGGCTGCGACGACGTCGGCGATCGTTTGCGCGTCCGCGCCGCTATATGTAGCGCTTACGACGATTTGCGGCGGCGTGAGCTGCGGATACTCCTCGACGGAGGAATTTTTAAGAGCCAAAACGCCCGCGATTACGATGATTATCGAAACGACGCAGGCAAAAACGGGGCGGTTGATGAAAAATTTAGAAAACATTATTTCCCGCTTTCCGCATTGCTCTGAGACGGTTGCTCGTTAGGCTGCCCCGCTACGTAAGGATCGGTGCTTGCGGGTACGGGAGTTACCTTGGAGCCCACGTTGATCTTTTTAAAATTATCCAAAATGATCTGATCGCCGTCTTGCAGCCCGCTTGAGATCGTCGCCGTGCGGGTATCTTGAGCCGAAATTTTGACCACTTTTTTAGCGACCTTGCCGTCTTGCACGACATAGACTATGGTGTTGCTAAGATCTTGCTTGAGCGCAACTTGCGGAATTTTAAAGCCGTTTTTCTGATAAAAGCCATCGACGCTTATTTTGGTAAAAACCCCTGGGCGAATTTCTAAGCTTGGATTTGGAATTTGAGCTTTAGCACTGACTGACGCTGTGTTTGTATTGATGACGCTATCGATAAAGCTTAGCGTGCCGTTGTAGTCCTTGCCGCCGAGATTTATGCTTACCTGACGGCCCAGCTGCTTCCACTGCCCGTTTTTTAAATTTGCATCAAGTTCTAGCCTGTCGACGTCCGCGATGCCGAATTCCACGTCGATCGGATCAAATTTGCTAAGGCGCACCAGATCCTCGCCCACGTTTACGTACGCGCCCACGTCCTTTTGCGTATCGCCCGCCATGCCGTCAAAAGGTGCGGTCACGAGCGAGTGGTCAAAATCGATCTTGGCGCTTTTAAAATTTGCTTCGGCCACCATAAACGCGGCCTTTGCGGTGTCGAAATCCTTTTGGGAGATCGTGTTGCCGGCTTTTAGCGCCTTGGCTCTTTTGTAGTCCGCCGAGGCGCTTTGAAGAGTAGCGTTTGCGCTGTCAAACGCCGCTTGGTAGCGCGAGCGGTCGATCTCGTAGAGCACGTCGCCCTTTTTGACGCTGTGCCCCGGCTCGAAAAGCTGCTTTTCGATGGTGCCCGAAACCTGCGGCTTTAGCATTATCTCAAGCTCGCTCACGGTCTGTCCGTTAAATTTCAAAATTATCGGCACATCGGCGGATTTGGCGATAAATACGCCAACCGGTAGCGCAGAAGCCTCGCCGCTTTGTTTTGCGCCGCTTTCCTCCTTTTTTTCAAAATAGGAGCAGCCCGAAACCAAAAACGCTGCGAAAATCAAACTGGCGACTTTTTTCATATAATTTCCTCTAATTGGGTTAAAATTTTGTATTTGTAATAGTTATTACGAATAAATTATAAATTATAATAAAAACTATATAAATAAAACTTAAATTTAGCCCGTAAAATAATATATCTGGGGAATTATAGCGGAATTTCGATATAATCGCGCTAAAATTTTAAAGGCTTTTTATGAGAAAAATTCTTACTATCGCGGGTTCGGACAGCGGCGGCGGCGCGGGCATCCAGGCCGATATCAAAACGATCAGCGCGCATAAGATGTTTGCAATGAGCGCTATTACGGCGCTTACGGCGCAAAATTCGCGCGGCGTATTCGGCGTACTGGACGTTCCGCCGCATTTTGTGGAGGCGCAGCTCAATGCGATTTTTAGTGACATCTTTCCGGACGCCGTTAAAATCGGAATGATCTCCAATGAGGGGGTTGCCGAGGCTATCGCAAAGAGCCTGAGCAAGCACGGCGCGAAAAACGTCGTCTTAGATCCCGTGATGGTCGCTACTAGCGGCGGAGTTTTGATGAAACAAAGCGCGCTGCATGCGTTAAAATACAAGCTCGCTCCCGCCGCGGAGATCATCACGCCTAACGTGCGCGAGGCCGAGGTCTTAGCGGAAATGAAAATTTTAAGTTTAACCGATATGCGCGCCGCAGCGGTTAAAATTTCGCAGTTTTTCGGCGGCGCGATTTTGATTAAAGGCGGCGATCTGGCGGGCGCGAGCGCGGCTTGCGGCGCGACTTGCGGCGCGACTTGCATTGCGGCGGAAGCGGACGCGGCGGAAACGAACGGGGCGCAAAATTTTAATGCTTCACAGCGTGAGACGGGCGAAGATGGCGCACGCGAAAATTCTGCGGGTTCGACGAAGAGCGCGGATTTCGCGGATGAAAATTTTACTAGCGAATGCAAAATTTTAACGACGAGCGCAGAGCCTTCTTTTGAACAAAATTTATCTGCAGCCTCCCTAGGCGCTGGTTTTAAACCGAGCGGCGAGGGCGAGGATTTGAGAAATTTCGCAGTCGATATTTTATACGAAAACGGCAAATTTTACGAGTTTTCCGCGCCTAAAATTTCTACGCGTAACACTCACGGCACGGGCTGCACGCTCTCAAGCGCGATCGCGTGCGCACTGGCGGCGGGGCTTAGTCTGCCCGCAGCCGTTGCCCATGCCAAGGGCTTCGTGCGCAGGGCGCTGGGCTGGGGTGAGCAGATCGGGCACGGATGCGGCGCGATAGATCATTATTTTACGGTACGCGATCCCTTCGGCGCGGACTTTGGCGGATCTTGCGCGAACGAAATCAAAATCATCGCCCCGAATTAAAATTTCAAGCGCCCATTGAAGCCCCTCGCTCGTTAAAATTCCAAGGCTCCGCCCGCGAGCATAGGCTTTAAATTCAACGAAACGGCACGAAATGCGCGCTAAAGAGTTCGCCTAGAAGGCTATGATAAACGGCGACTTGCCTAACTAAAACGCGCGCTGTCGCATAGGTGCGAAGCTAAATCAATCGCTTTCGGCGCCTAATTTTGCGTCAAATTTTGACGAGCTTTTAAAATTTACCATAAAATTTTGATTGAGCGCGTAGGCTTTGACGCGGCGCGCTAAAATTTGGTAGTTAGTTAAATTCTAGCCCCAAATTTAATGAGGCAAAATCAAATTTTAGTCGCGCGAGGCGCCGAATTAGTCGTTTCTAACGCACCGTGCGAAGAGGCGATCGGAAATGCCGCTCCAGTCTCCGTAACCATTTTTAAAATGCACGAACCACGCCCGAGAGGAGCCGTCGGCAAATTTTGTAGAGCTCCAGTAAAAATCGGACTTTACGTATTTAAAAGCGGAATTTATAGCGGGGCTAAATTTAGTTTTATCCGTTATGCTTATCAGCTCATCTATACTCGGTAGCCGCCAGTCTGAATAAGCTGCAAAATTTAGCCTCTCGCAGCGCTCCTTCGCTTGCTTCCAATCGCCGATAAAAACCCGCTCATCATCCTGCCACATTAGCTTACCGAGTTTGCTTTCGCCGCATATCACTACGTTTTTATCATTATCTCTATAACAAGTCGCATTTAGGGCGTCTGCATTTAAGAACGCGAAAAATAACGCTAAAATAACCATATACCTTCTCATTTATCTATCCTTTGTAATTTATAAAATCAATACCGCCTCACGCACCGCACGAAACTGCGAGCTAAAACGCTATCCCAGCCGTCGTT
>NZ_CALHHT010000360.1 GCF_938031315.1 uncultured Campylobacter sp. | reverse complement strand
CTTGAATACAACGAAGTAGATACCTGTGCAGGCGAGTTTGCGGCGCTTACCCCGTATCTGTATTCCAGCACCAACATAACGCCCGCCATCGCAAGTCGTAAAATTTCAAAAGATAATAAAAAAGTCCTCATCATTGGCGGCGGTCCGAACCGCATAGGCCAAGGCATCGAGTTTGACTACTGCTGCGTGCACGCCAGCTACGCTCTGCGCGATATGGGGATCACCACGATAATGTATAACTGCAACCCCGAAACCGTCAGCACCGACTACGACACGAGCGATATTTTATACTTCGAGCCGATCGATTTCGAGCACGTTAGAGCGGTCATCGAGGCTGAGAGCCCTGACGGCGTGATCGTGCATTTCGGCGGCCAAACTCCGCTAAAGCTCGCCAAACGCCTAAGCACCGTGGGAGCCAAGATCATCGGCACGAGCGCGCGCACGATAGACGTAGCGGAGGATCGCAAAAAATTTAGCGAGTTTATCGCAAGTATCGGCGTCAAACAGCCGAAAAACGATACCGCCGTAAGCGAAGCCGAGGCGATCGAAAAGGCCGCTGCGATCGGCTACCCCGTGCTCGTGCGCCCTAGCTACGTGCTCGGCGGTCGTGCGATGCGGCGCGTGCATAGCGAAGCGGAGCTTAGGCAGTATATGAGCGAGGCGGTGCGCGTGAGCCACCACTCGCCCGTGCTGATAGATAAATTTTTACTTGACGCGACAGAGCTTGATGTTGATGCGATCTGCGACGGACGCGACGTATATATCGGCGCGATAATGGAGCATATCGAAGAGGCGGGCATTCACAGCGGCGATAGCGCGAGCATTTTGCCGCCGCTTAGCCTAAGCGCGGAGATGATCGATCTGGTAAGCCGCCAAACCAAAGAGATCGCGCTAAATCTCGGCGTCGTGGGGCTTATGAATATTCAATTCGCGATTTTTGAAAATGAGCTTTACATCATCGAGGTAAATCCTCGCGCGAGCCGCACCGTGCCGTTTGTGAGCAAGGCGAGCGGAATTCCGATGGCTAAGGTCGCTACCCGCGTAATGTGGCAAGGGGGTCTGCGCGAGGCTTTGAAATTTTACGACGAGTTCGGCGTGCTGGTCGAAGATAAGGGAATTTTAAAGCCGCGTATTAAAAACCATATCTGCGTCAAAGAGAGCGTCTTTCCTTTCAACAAGCTTGCAGGCGCGGATCTGATCCTGGGGCCTGAGATGAAAAGCACCGGCGAGGTGATGGGTATCGGCGAAAATTTCGCCAAAAGCTTTGCTAAATCGCAAATCGGCGCGAGCAACGCACTTCCAAGCGGCGGCAAGGTATTTTTGTCGCTAGCCGATCACGACAAGCTGCGAGCCGTGGAGCTTGCACGCGCACTTACGGGCGCGGGCTTTAGTATCGCCGCTACGAGCGGCACTCACAAGCTACTGGGCGAAAACGACGTAGAGTGCGAGTTTGTCTATAAAATCAGCGAGGGTCGCCCAAATATCGAGGACAAACTCAAAAACGGCGAAATTTCGCTCGTCATCAACACCAGCGATAGCAAATCAAACTCTACCGACGCCGCAAAGATCCGCCAGAGCGTGCTGCGCTTTAGGCTGCCGTATTTTACGACGATGAAGGCGGCGATCGCCGCTACGCGCTCGATCTGCTCGATAAAGGACGACTCTGCGCTTGAAGTTAAAACGCTACAGGAGTATCTAAGCGGCA
>NZ_CALHHT010000359.1 GCF_938031315.1 uncultured Campylobacter sp. | reverse complement strand
GTAATATGACCATAAGCTATGGTAATACCACCGCTTTAGGTGCTATGCTGCAGGTGAATCGCAAGCTCTCAAGCAACGGAAGAAACGTTACTTTGCGCGTAGATGGTAATTATAGTGATTCGGATTCAAAGACCTTCTCAACGCAAGATATTCAGTATTTCCAGTTGCAAGATGCACTCGGAAACGACTCTACTTATCGTGCATATCGTTATAACCTTATGCCAACAAAGAGCTGGGATTACGCTTTGCAGCAAAACGGCAGCTCTTTCGAGGAGGCCTTTTATTGCACGATAGCTGCGCTTTATGTAGGCTTGGAGCATCTATCCGAGATCGGAAAATCTCAAATCATGGCTCTTTGGAGCACCGCAAATATTATGCTGGCACTCATCGTTCTTTGGAAGCGGGTCGCCACACTATACTTGCTCGGCAAGGCAAGCGGAAGCAAAATTTTCTATCTTTGCGCCGGGATAACTTTAATTTGGGAAGCGCTTCTTAAGCTTCTTGAAATACTCCACATCGATAAGTCGTGGTATGGCAGCGCACCTGCCCGCTATGCCGCACTTACGGTAATCCTTTTATCTGAAATTTTAGAACTTATCGCTTGGATTAGGATTAAAGGAATTTCAGGCGCGGAGCTTTGGAATAAAAACTTATGGACGACGCCAGCAAAATAGATCATAAAATCCAATCTAAAATTACGCGCGAGCGCTTGAAATTTTACAAATTTGCTTCACAAATTCCATATCACACCGCAAAATTCTACGCGAAATTCATACGTACGATGTAAATTTTCAAATTCGCCCTACTTTAAAATTTCATCTTTTACCTAAAATTTATCATTAAAAATCTATAATATTTCAAAGTATATTTTCTAAACGCAACCGCCTAAAAAGCGCGCAAAACAGAGCGTATTAAAAAGTATATAATTCTAAATTAAAGGAAAAAACATGAGTAAGCTTCACTCTTTCGCGCTAGCTCTTGCGCTGTGCGCGAGTTCGCTTTTTGCAGACCGCGTCGTAACCGATCAGCTAGGCCGCGACGTTACGCTACCAGACGAAGTTAAGCGCATAGTCGTGCTTCAGCACCAAAGCCTAAACGCGCTCAATGAGCTAAACGCGCTGGATAAAGTTGTCGGCGTGCAGGAGTCGTGGGAGAAGTCGCTCGGCAAAAACTACATCCGCCTAGCGCCGAGCCTAAAAGATATGCCGACCCCGGGCGATCTAAAGGTCATCAACTACGAGGCTGTGCTTAAGCTAAAGCCTGACGTCGTGATCGTCACCAACTACATCCCGCAAGAATACATCGACAAAATGACGGAGCTCAAAATCCCCGTCGTCGCCGTTAGCTTCCAGCGCAGCGACGCCGCCGATAAGGGCAAGCTAAATCCGACCTTTAAAGACGACGAAGCGGCCTACACCGAGGGCTTTTACGACGGGATCGAGCTTCTTGGCAAGGTCGCAAACCGCGAGAAAGAGGCCGCCGAGCTAATAAGCTTCGTCAAAACCTCGCAAGAGCAGCTAAAGGCTAAATTTAGCGACTTCATCGTGGATAAAAGACCTAAAATTTACATGGCAAATCCCGATCTCACGACCTACGGCAGCGGCAAATACACGGGCATAATGTTTATGCGCGCCGGCGCGCAAAACGTCGCGGCAGAGAGTATAAAAGGCTACAAGCAGGTATCTGCAGAGCAGGTTTTAGCATG
>NZ_CALHHT010000358.1 GCF_938031315.1 uncultured Campylobacter sp. | reverse complement strand
TTTTCGTCGCCTCTTTCGTGCACCTGCCTGTGGGCGTCAGCTCCATGCACCTGATGCTAAGCGGGCTCGTGGGCGCGTTTTTGGGCTCGCGCGCGATCTTAGCGATTTTCGTCGCGCTATTTTTGCAAGGGGTATTTTTCGGCTTCGGGGGGCTTAGCGTGCTCGGCGTAAATACCGCAGTCATCGGCTTTCCGGCGGTTTTGGGCGGGCTCTTTGCCACCGCTGCAAAAGCGCAAGAACTAAAAGCGCGCGCGCAAAAAATTTATCTATTTTTAGCGGGTTTCGTGCCGATCGTCTGCTCGATGCTGCTTCTTGATCTCGTGCTTTTCATCAGCGGACGGGAGTTTTTTGCTATCGCGACGCTCATCTCGCTCGAAGGAGCGATTCTGGCTGTTTTGGAAGGGATCATCACTCTTTTTGCACTTAGCTTTATTGCGAAATTTTACGGCGGACAAAGGCGATGAGAGCGTTATTTTTCTTAGCGGTTTTGAGCTCCTTCGCATTTTCGCATGCGCTTCATCTTTTCGCGACGCAAGAGGGCGATAGAGTGGCGATTTATAGCTATTTTTATAAAAATTCTCCCTGCATGGAGTGCGAAGTTTTAATCAGTGCGGACGGGCGCGAAATTTTGCGCACTAGGACCGATAAAGAGGGACTTGCGAGCATACGAATGCCAGCGAAAAATTTTACTATTCAAATTTACGGAGGTGCAGGGCACGGCGCGCAGATGGAATTTAGCGCCGAGGACTTTACGTCGCAGGATTCCGGTGATCCTGAAAATTCCACGCCGCAAAATTCTGAACCTCAAAATTTAGACGCCGCTAAAAATTTCGCGTCCAAAGCCCACGCCACAAAATTCTGACGTTTCTGAAAATCCTATGCCGCAAAATTTGAACGCCGCTAAAAAATCCGCGTCCAAAGACAGCGCGCCCGAAAATATCGCGCCGAAAGGCAGTGTGTCTAAAGATAAAATTTCAAATGCTTCCAAGCCTTTGGAAAATTCCGCCTCGCAAAGCATCTTGCCAAAAGAAAGTTCTAAGAGCGATATTAGGAGCATGGCGTTTCAAAGCCAGTCCGCCGAGGCGCCTAAAATCGCGCTTTGTTTGGCCTTGATTTTCGGCTTTTTTGGCTTAATGTGGCTAGCGAAAAGAGCGCGCAAATGAGCCCCACCGTATCACTGCTCGCGTTTTTTATATTCAGCTTCGGCGTCGGACTTAGCGGGCAGCTTTACGCGGCGTTTTTTGCTCCGCCATTGCTTCTTTTTGCGCTTAAAATTTCGATTGCACGCGCGGTCTGCATAAGGCTTGCGGTATTAAATATCTTTGCGATTTTAAGCGCGTTAAGCCCCGCCATAGTCGGTAACTACGAGCTTGCAGGCGTAATATTTTTACGCGCGAATTTGATAATGGCGTTTGCGATTTTGCTATTTTACGGCAAGGATGAATATTTTTTCGCACGCGGATTTTACGGGCTCGGGCTCGGCGAAAAGCTAAGCTCTTTGGTGTATTGCTGCAGGCGATTCGTAAATTTTTTACGCTCGGATTTGGCGAGACTGCAAGCTCTTTTGCGGATGCGTGGATTTGTAGGGACGAGTGGAATTTTCACCTATAAAATTTATGCAAATTTAGTGGGAATTTTAGCGATTTCGGCGCTTGAGCAAGCAAGAAATTTAAGCCTGGTGATGAGCGCGCGAGGGTTTTGCGGTAGGCTATTTTACGAGCGTCGCGAGGGCATGAGCATCTCGGAGGCCTCGTTTTTGGCGTTCGTGCTGGCGTGCGTATTTATTAAAATCGGAGCGATCTTATGAGCTGCTCGCTTAAGGCGCTGGATTTAAGCGCTAAAAACGGCGAGCGAGAAATTTTTCGCGGCGTAAATTTGAGCGTAGGGCATAAGGAAAAAGTGGCGATCTTAGGCGCGAACGGGCAGGGCAAGACGAGCTTGCTTCAAATTTTAGGTGGCCTAAGGCAATGGGGCGAGGGCGAAATCGAGCTTTTCGGCGAGAAGCTTGAGTGTGCGGAGGATTTTATAAAATTTCGCCACGAGATCGGTTTTTTATTTCAAAACAGCGACGATCAATTTTTGTGCGCGAGCGTGTTTGAGGACGTCGCATTTAGCCTGCGTGCGCAAAATGAGCGGTTAAAACGAGCACGAAATGTGGAGCAAAGGCGTGGAATTTTTTCTAAATTTTTTGGTCGTAAGGCGGAAATTTTAAGGCAGGGCAGCGAAAACGACCATCTAAAAAAGCTTGAAATTTTAAGCGAAGAGCAGATCGAGCGCAAGGCGCTGGAGATGCTGCGACGCTTGGGAATCGAACATCTACGCGAGCGGGTGCCCTTTCATCTAAGCGGCGGCGAGAAAAAGCTAGTGGCGCTTGCGGGCGCGCTGGTATGCGAGCCTAGGATACTGCTACTGGACGAGCCTACGACGGCGCTTGATGAGGCGATGCAGGAGCGCGTGGCTGGGATTTTGGCGGAGCTTGACGTAAGCGAGATCATCGTCTCGCACGATAAAAGCTTCATCGATAAAATCGCAGATAGAATTTATTATTTAAAATCTGATGGGCTGTATGAAAGTCCATGATAAAATCATAGATAAATTTATCGTTTAAAATCAAGAGGCTTGTATAAAAGTCCATAATGGCGACCCTTGCGGGATTTGAACCACGCGTTTTCGCACTGAGAATGCAACGTCCTGAGCCACTAGACGAAAAGGTCAAGAAGCCGCATTATAGCGACAAAAACAAAATTTTAGATAAAATACTAAATGTGGTGTCTTAATATGACGGTAAAATTTTTTGGAATTTTAAAGAACGACACAGTGCTTATTGAGCTACGTTATTTAGATTAAAATTTAAAGTGCGATGGATATAATTTTAATTTTAGTCAATCGCACTTATTTTTGAGATAAATTTGGGATGTAAAATTTTATGATTTGACTGAAATTTTATATGCAAGACGGAGATTAGCCTATCTTTTCCATCGCTTTGTTTTTAAATGCTACGGGATTGGTGATATACGGGAAGCTAACCGCCGTTCCGCCGGTGCCTCGTACCACTACGGTACCGCAGCCGAAAATTCGCCCGAGGACACCTTGCGCCACAGATAGGCTCTCGATTTTCTCGTATTTCAGCTCTACGGTGTCGCGGCTGACAAAGCCTGCTTTACCGATTATACGCTGATTTGTAATGGCAAGCTCGTTTGTTTTAAAAACAATCAATCCTTTAAGCAACGCCAGTATAAAAACTCCAAATAATATGACAAAAATTTCGTAATCACCTTTGCTAAATATAAGCAATGCAATGATTAAAAAAACAATAGCGGGAATGAAAACTGCCCAGTGAATTTTAGCTTTCGCAACTATCTCTTCGCCTTTTAGAAGGTTAGACTCTATATAACCCATGAAATTATCCTTTAAAAGAAATTAGGATTTGAATTATACCCCCCCCCCCCCCCAAAAAAATCAGCCATTATCTGA
>NZ_CALHHT010000357.1 GCF_938031315.1 uncultured Campylobacter sp. | reverse complement strand
AATTTTACTCTCGCCTAGATGCCGCAAATTCCACGTCATTTTTTACGTTGCGCCCTCAAACGCTACGTCTTTAGCGCGCTGGTTTGATACAGCTGCATCAGCTGTTCGTAAAACTCGCTCTCGTCGTGGCTTTGCAAGATCCCGCCGTTCGGAAATAGCTCATCGTAGAGCTTTTGTAGGTTTTCAAACCGCGCAGGAAAGAGTTCGCTTAGGATCATCGCCGAGATCTCCTTGCGCATGAAGATCGCCGGCGGCAAGATCCCCGCGCGCAGCAGGGTTTTTAAATTTTGCGTGCGATAGTGCACGTGATGGTGCCCGCCGTGAGGACAGTTTTTCACGCTCACTAAGACCTTGCATTTTTCGCAGTAAACGTATTCGGGCATGAGTAGGATCTCGATCTCGCCGCGCTTTTGAAGCTCATCCAGGATCGTGTGCATCCCGCCTCCATCGAAAAACAGCTCGATATGCTTGTGCTTCTGCCCGAATACGACCTTGTTCGCGCCTAAATTTTTAGCGATGATGCACTCCAAAACGGGCTTGTCGTGGTCGCTGAAAATTTCAAGCTCGCTAAGATCGATCAGCATCACGCGCTGCGCGACGAAGAAGTTTTCAAGCAGATATTCAAGCGCCTTTTTTCGCAGCGCGGCGGGCAGCGCGTCGGGCTTTGCGGTGGCGGTAAGAAAGATCACCGTAAGATCGGCCTTGTCGATCATATGCCGCATCAATCGCTCGTGCACGCGGTGGATCGGATCGGCGCAGGTGAAAAATGCCGAAATTTTGGGGCTTTGCAGCTCGTTTTTGATCTTTTGGATCTGCAGAGCCTTGTCTTTCAGCTCGTCCACTATGATCCTGATCTCGCCCTCTACCGCGCTGACGTCTGCGCGCGCGTTTTGAAAGATCGAACCTTTGATCTCGTCCGCACTCGGAAGATAAACGTCCGTCACTTCGATCAGCGCGGCGATCTCACCCTTTGCGGAATCCTCTTTTAGGCTCAGTGCGAGCGTTTCGCCTTTTTTGGCCTCCGCGCAGGAAAATATAAAATTTATCCCCGCCGCGCTTAGCTTTTTTGGGCGCAGTAGAGCGCGCGATCTGCCGAAGCCGCCGTTTGCGACGAGGCTTAACGCGCTTAGATCACAGCGCGAAATTTCAATAATGCGGTGAAATTTCGGTATGCGCGCGGGTTTTGTCGCGCGCGAGGCTTTGAGTGCATCGGTAGTTTTTGCGGCGCGCACAGTTCCCGGCGTGCGCGCGGTTTTGAATATATCGGGGGCGTCGTTCGCGCAAGGAATTTCGGGCGCGCACGTAGCCTCGCTCAAGCGAGAAATTCCGCTCGCGCGAGAGTTTTTACCCGCGTTAGAGATCTCATTAGGATGAGAAATTTTACCTGAGCGAGCGCGGCTATTTTTTTCTTGCGATGCCATATTTTTTCCTTTTTTCCCAAAGCGATTTTCGCGAAATGCCCAAAGCTGCGGCCAGATCGGAGTCGAAATACTCCTGCTGATAGGTCGAGATGGCGAATTTGACGTATTCCTCTATGCTTAAAATTTTTTTATCGCTTCCGCTTTCGGCGAGTGAAATTTCATCTGCAAAGCCCTTTATATGCACGCCCTCAGAGCTTGCGATTAGCCTGGCTTTTTCCGTTTTTTTTAAAATTTCATCCCTCTGCGCGCCGTTTAGGGTGCCAAAATCCTTCACGTAAAAGATCGCCGAGCTTTTGAGCTGCTCGTGTAGAAGAGCCGTGCTCTGTGCGTTTAAAATTTTAATGGGGGATTTTAAAAAATTTGCGATCTTAAATATCGCCGCCGCCCGCGCCGCCGCATCGCCGTCTCTTAGCAGCAGCGGGAATTTTATGCGCGCTATCCGCTCTGGCGCTATCTTGCACGACGCGGCGGCCTCGCACTCGTCGGCCAGGGG
>NZ_CALHHT010000356.1 GCF_938031315.1 uncultured Campylobacter sp. | reverse complement strand
ATTCGCCCTCAAGGCTCGGCGCGCAAGCTCCGTTTTGCGGGGCTTGATCGGCGTTAGAAGCGTTTTTGCTTTCAGAATTTATTAAATTCAAGGCGGACACTTGCTTTATAGAATTTACGGCGACATTTGCATTCTTTTCACCGCCGCCTGCGATGTTTTCAGCCGCCCGCTCAGGCCAGTCTTTGCTTGCCGCATCGTCCGCAAGCTTTCTAAAATCGCCTCGCAACACGCAGCTGTTTTTGGCGCCGCTATTATTTTGCGCATTCAAACTGCCCTGCCTCGCTTCGCGCTGTGTTTCGTGCCGCAAATCATCGACGCCCCGCTGCTGTGAAGCGGAATACGACGCGTTTTGGATAAAATTTTCGCCCGCTTTTTTCAGCCTAAATTTATAGCTCTGCTCGCAGCCATCGATATAGAGGTTTTCTAGCCGCATGCCCGCCTCGCCGTCGAAGCTTACGGTTCGCAGGCCGCAAATGACCGCCGCAAACGCATCGAATAGCCGCCCTAGCGAGCTTGAACGGACGGCGCGCGGCGCGATTTTTTCCAAATTTGCCACTTCGCTCGCGCTAAATTTTGCCAAAAACTCGCTCGCGGCGCCCTTTGCATTAAATTTAAACACGAGCGCAAGCGCAAGCTTGTAGATGTTTTTGATCGCATTCTCGCCGCCGATAAGCGCGATCTCATCGAATTTCGCGACGCGATTAAAGCCGAACTCGTTAAAAATCATCACCTCGCCGCCCCAGATCGTGCCATCCATGCCGTAGCCGGTGCCGTCGAAGCAAAAGCCGAGGTATTTTTTGCCGCTGCTTAGCAGATCGTTTTGCGCCAGATTCGATACCAGATGCGCGAAATGGTGCTGGTAGCGCACCACGGGGTATCCGCGCTGCTCGAAAAATCGCGTGTGCGAAAACTGCGGGTGCAGATCTGCGATGACGGCGTCAAACTTCAGCTCGTAGGCGCGCACGAACATATCCAAAAGCGCGAAGAATCGCTCATTCGTGGCGACGTTTTTAAGATCGCCGATGTAGGGCGAGATGAAAATTTGCCCGTCTTTGTAGATCGCAAACTCATTTTTAAGCTCCGCTCCGAGCGCCAGGAAAGTGCCTTTGGCGTGGAATTTGCTAGGGAAAATTTTTGGATTCATTCCGCGAGATGTTCGCAAAAATAGCGCGCGATCTAAAGCGTCCGCTTCGGCGGAAAAATTCGTATATCTCGCTAAATTTGCGATACTTGTCGGTTTTGCGGCATCTGCGAGATTTGCAGCATTTGTGGAATTTAGGGCACTTGCGGAATTTGATATGCTTGCGCCGCGGGCGGATTTCGTTTCGCAGCCAGAATTTATTTCGGAGGCGGAATTTGCGTCATTTTGATTTTTTTGAAGCGCCGAATTTGTGGCGCGGCAGTTAGTTCCTGAGGTAAAATTTGTGGTGTCGCAACTCGTATCTGTATCAAAAACTCTTTGCGAACTCTCGAAATTCCGCCCGCGCGCGGAATTTTCCTTAAAATTTTGCGGCGTGGTAAGGGTTTGCGCGTCCGCGGAATTTATAACAGAATTTTGCGCTAGAATAGAATTTTGCGCGGAATTTTTCATCTCGGTGCAGGTCGGAAGCGGCGCGGAAATTTTACCAGAGCTATGAGCCGTTTTTGAAGTAGGCGCCGAAACTCGCGCTTCAAACTGCGGTAAAAAGGCGATGCTATCGTCGCTCGGCGTTAAAATTTCGCGATTATTGTCCAGGTAAAACGAGATGACGCCGCCCAGCTTCGCGCGCAACTCCTCGCTGCTGAAAATAATGGGCTCGCCGCTAATATTCGCGCTTGTGGCTACGATCGGGCGATCAAAGTATTCAAAAAGCAGCAGATGCACGCCGGTATTTGCGAGAAAAATGCCGATTTTATTAAGGTTCGGCGCCACGCTTGGAGCGATAAAAATCGCGCCTGCCCCAAAAATCGCCGAAAAGCTTGCGGGCAAACGCACGAAATCGCTGCTGCTATCGGAATGGGCGCCGCGCACGTCCGCCGTACACGCCTGCGCAGAGCATGAGCCTTGCAAATTTATCGTCTGTTGCGGACTCGGCTCGCTCACCGCACATTGCAAAGCCGCCTTATCTGCAGCATTTTGCAAGTCCTGCTCACACGCCCCACGTCGCGAGTTCGTCCTATCCGCGGCATATTGCAAACTTGAAGTATTCGCAGAGCTTCGCGAAACGGGCTCGCTTGCCGCAGGCCGCAAATCAGATATCTTCATTGAGAGTTGCAAATTTTGCTCGTCCGCATGCCAAGAATCGGGCGATACGTATCGCAGCTCTCTGCCATTTGCCGCAAATTGCGATTTTAGCTCGTTAATCGTATCTTGCGCCTCGCTTACTGCTTGCGGTGAGCTCAAATTTTTAGCCGCATACTGCAAATCAGATCCATCGTACGCGCGCTCTAGCTTGTTTGCCGTACACTGCGAGTCGTCTGCCGCTAGCATATCGCAGGCGAAATTACGGTGCATCGTTTTGCTAAAAATTTGCGCACTATGTAACCCGTCCTGCTCTGCACAATCTTCAGCGCCTTGCGTGCTAAATTTTTGCGCCGCAAAATTGCGTAAATTTCGTAGCTCAGAGCCCTGCCCTTGCGTCGATTTTTCTTGCTCACCCGCAAATCTCGGCGATATAGAATTTTTGCTTTGCGCCTTTAAATTTTGCGTGCCGAAATCTGCCGCAAAGCCCGCTGCCGTGCGCCAAACAAACTCGCGCTTTTTTAAAATCACGATCGGCTTGACGTTGCAGTCTATCAGCGCCTCCTCTTCTGCGCTTAGGTTCGCTGCGCGCCCCGCCTGCGCTGCGTCGCGACACATGATCGCAAAAGGCTTGCTCTGGCGCTTTTTGAGCGTTCGCAGCATGCGTACCGCGCGCTCGTTCGTCGCATCGCAAACGATATGAAAGCCGCCCATCCCCTTGATCGCGCCGATCTGCCCACGCCGCAAAAGCTCCGCCGTGCGCGCTATCGCCTCCTCGCCGCTTGATAAAATTTCGCCGCCCGCGCCGCATAAAAACAGCTGTGGACCGCAGTGCGGGCAGGAGATCGGCTCGGCGTGATAGCGGCGCGTGAGCGGGTCTGTGTATTCGCCGCGACAGAACTCGCACATCTCAAACGCCCTCATCGTAGTGTTTGCGCGGTCGTACGGCAGCGCGGCGATGATGCTAAGGCGCGGGCCGCAATCCGTGCAGTTGATAAAAGGATAGTGGAAGCGCGGATTTTGGGGGTCGTAAAACTCTTTTTTGCACTGATCGCAGATCGCAAAATCGGGCAAAATCGGGTTAAATTTACGCCCCTCTTTGGACTGCGTGATCTTAAAATCAGTAAAATTTTGCGCAAAATCTTGCGTATTTAGATCGGTGCGGATAATTTTATCGATACGACAAAGCGGCGGCGCTTCGCTGCGAAGGCGCCGCTCGAAAATTTTTAAAATTTCTTCTTCGCGTAGATCTTGCTCGGCGTTTTGTGAATCGTGTTTAAAGTCCTGCAAGTCCTCTTTCGCATCTTGCAAGTCACGTTTAGTATTTTGCAAGTCTTGCAGCGATTCATTCTGTGACGTACCGCGCTGCTGCGACGAATTTTGCACGACGAAATTTTGATCCGACGAAGCGGGCAAAATAGAGCCCTGCTCGTTTAGATTTGGCTCGGATAAGTCGGGTAAAAATTTCTCGCTCGCTGCGGCTTGCGAATAGCTCGTCAAATCATGCGGCAAGCTCGTCAAATCAGACACGCCAGCTAAACCATTCGCCAAATCGCGCGGCAAGCCGGTCGAATTATTCGGCGAGTTCGGTGCGTTCTGCGGTGAAAAGAAACTCTCATTTAAATTTAAACTTGCCAAATTTAGTGATGAGTTCGCAGCCTTGTTAGAATCCGACTCGGCAGAATTTAAAGACCGAGCAGCCGATGGCGATATTTTCTGCGCTTGAATTTTGTTAGAATTCGGCTCATCTA
>NZ_CALHHT010000355.1 GCF_938031315.1 uncultured Campylobacter sp. | reverse complement strand
GAAACGCGCCCTTTGCTTTTTGCTTGCGCGGTCAAAGGCGGAAATTTTATTCACATGCGGCTGAGAGGGCGGTGCGGTACCGCGCGCAAACTCATGCTTTCAAATTTAGCCGCAGTGAAATGGCGGTGCGGCTTAAGCGTAAATTTTATCATTGTGCCTTGATGGTATCTCTGCGCGGCAAAATAGTAAATTTATAAAATTTTATGCTCCGTCCGAGCTCAAAAACCTATTCTTGCTGCGGCTAGCGCGGTAAATTTATAAAATTTTATGCCGCGCCGGTAGCAAAAGCGCCTCGCAAATTTTAAAATATGGCGGCAAAATTTAGCCCAAATTTAGGGCCAAATTTCATGCGCTTACTAATTTTTTCTCGGCTAATTTTTTCTCGATAAGTTTTAAAATTTCATCCGCGCTTACGCTCTGCCGCTTTAGGCCTGCGCGGGTGATGAACTCGACGCTTCCCTCTGCTAGGGCTTTTCCCACGAGCACTGCGTACGGAAAGCCCATCAGCTCGAAGTCGTTCATCTTCACGCCGAAGCGCTCCGCGCGATCGTCGAGCAGCGCGCGAACGCCCAGCACGCGGCACTGCTCGTATAGTTTCTCGGCAAATTCTACCGCTGCCGCGTCTTTGTGATTTGAAATGATGATCTCAAGCTCAAAAGGTGCCAGTTCGCGCGGCCACACGCAGCCTCGCTCATCGTGGCTGCTTTCGATCGCCACGGCGATAAGGCGGCTTGCGCCGATGCCGTAGCAGCCCATAAAAAACGGCTGTGCCTTGCCGTTTGCGTCCAAAAATCGCGCTCCCATCGGCTCTGAATAGCGCGTGCCGAGCTGAAAGATATGACCCACTTCGATGCCTTTCGTGATGCCAAGCTCCCCGCCGCAGCACGGACATGCGTCGCCTTCGCCCACGGCGGTAAGATCCGCGAAGCGTGATTCGTTAAAATTTATCACGTTAGCGCCCACGTAGTGGTAATCGGGCTCGTTTGCGCCCGCGATCATCTCGCGCGCTCCTTTTAGCTCGGCATCGATGTAAAATTTCGCCCCCTCGCCGAGCCCGAAAGGTCCGCAAAAGCCCGCCGTAAAGCCCGCTTGCGCGATCTCCTCCTCGCTGGCATCGATTAGCTCTAGCGCACCGCAGGCGTTTTGCGCCTTGGTCTCTTGCAGCTCGTCGCAGCCGCGGATAAAAAACGCTACGATCTCGCTGCGATCCTCGTATAGCGCTTTTTTGATCACCGCTTTGATAGTGTAGAATTTATCCACTTTGAAAAATTCCGCCACCGCGTCGATCGTTTTCATCGCGGGGGTTTTAAATTTCATCATACCGTCGGTCTCAGGCGCGGCGGCGTTCGTGGTTTTGGGCGCGCGGCGCGCAGCCTCGATGTTTGCGGCGTAGTCGCAGCGATTGCACACGACGATATCGTCCTCGCCGTTATCCGCCAGCACCATAAACTCCTTGCTACCGCTACCGCCGATCGCGCCGCTGTCCGCATCGACCGCGCGGAAATTTAACCCCAGTCGCGTAAAAATCCGCGAGTACGCCTGCCTCATCACCTCAAACTCGCGCTTCATATCCGCGGCGTCTGCGTGAAAGCTATAGGCATCCTTCATCGTAAACTCGCGTCCGCGCAGAAGCCCAAAGCGAGGGCGCGCCTCGTCGCGGAATTTCGTATTGATCTGATAGATATTTAGCGGCAGCTGCTTGTAGCTCGTGATCTTATCCGCGATCATCAAAACCGCCGCTTCCTCGTTGGTAGGGCTTAGCACGAAGTCGTTATCCTTGCGATCTTTGAAGCGCAATAGCTCCTTGCCGTATTTGGCGTAGCGACCGCTTTTTTTCCACGCATCCGCGGACGTCACGACGCTAAAAGAGACCTCCTGCGCGCCCGCAGCGTCCATCTCCTGCCTGATGACGGCGCAGATCCGCTCCAGCACTATCTTTCCTAGCGGCAAAAAATTATAAAGCCCGCTGCCCAGCTGCTCGATAAATCCCGCGCGGATCAAAAGCGCGTGGCTAGGTAGTACCGCGTCTCTGGGAGCCTCTTTTAGGCTCGGAGCGAAAAGCTTGCTAAATTTCATTCTGTCTGTCCTTTTTCTCGTTTTCTTGATTTAAAAATTTTTCGTAGTTTTCTTGCAGTTCAAAAATTTCGACCAGCGCGTTTACCGTGCCGTCAGCATCGTCCGCTTCGCCAAGGTTTTTTAAATTTACCGTCGGAGCGTGCAGAAACGCTTTAAAAACCTGATGGATCAGCTTGCGTGCTTCTTCTGCATCGCTGTGCTTTAGATAGCCCTTTTTAAGCGCTTTGGCTAGCTCTATCTCGGCTACTTGCTTTGCGCTTTGGCGCAAAGCCTTGATGATCGGCGTGGATGCCGCCGCCCTCAGCCATTTGAAAAATTCATTCGTGCATTTTGCTACGATCGAGTAAGCGATCTGCGCCTGCTCCTCGCGAAGCAGCAAATTTTTCTTTACGATCTCTTCCAGATCATCGACGCTGTAAACTTCAATATCCTCGCTCTGGCTAAGCTCCACGTCGCGCGGCACGGCGATATCGAAAAAATATCGTTTAAAGCTTTTGGGTTCTAACAAGCTATCGGTAATGATCGGCTCTTGCGAGCCCGTAGCGCTGAAAAATAGGCTATTTACGTTTAGATATTTTTTGAGATTATCAAGGCTATCGATTTTAATACGGGATTGTACCTGCGCGGAGGAATTTGCGCAGGCGGTGGAATTTTTATCGTCCTTGGGATTTTTGCCTGCTATGCGAGATTCATTGCTGTCTGTAAAAGTCTCTTTATTAAAATTTACGCCGTCTTTGGAATTTTGTTTTTGCGCGACATTTTCGCCCGCGAAATTCGCGACATTTCCGGAATTTAAGCCGTCCGAATTTTTTCCTGTGCCGGGATTTTCATCCGCGCAATTTTTTGCATCCAAGGAATTCTCGCCAAGTAGCGAGGCGGCTAGCCTCTGCGCGCCGGCTAAATTTCGATTTAAGATCGTGATATTTGCGCCGCTTGCGAGCAGGTGTTTGCACGCTAGCTCGCTCATCTCTCCCGCGCCCAGCACTACGGCATCCGCGCCCTGCAAAGAGCCCAGCTTCTCCTTTGCCATCGCCACGGCGACGCTTGAGACCGAGATCGGGTTTTTTGAAATTTCGGTCTGGTTACGGATACGCGCCGCGCATTTTAGCGCTTCATCTATCGCTCTTGCGATCTGTGCGCCCGCGTGGGAGTTTTGTTTGGCAAATTTAAAGGCGTCCTTGAGCTGGCCTACGATCTGAGTTTCGCCCACTACGAGGCTATCAAGAGAGGCTGCGACGGCGAAAAGGTGGTGTATCGCGCCGTAATCCTCGTAAATATCGGCGCGCTCGGCTAGCTCGTCGTAGCTCACGCCGCTTACGCGCGAAAGTGCCAAAAGCACGAACTTTTGCGCTTCATCAAAGTCGCTTACGACGGTAAAAATTTCTACTCGGTTGCAGGTGCTAAGCACCAAACACTCCTCTATCGCGGAGTTTGAAGCCAAAAGGCGCAAAATTTCTTTCTTGCGCACATCGTTTGAAAACGAAAGTTTCTCGCGAACCGTGATATCCGTGTTTTTGTGGGTGAAGCTCACGCTCATATACGCCATCAAAACTCCCTATCTATCATATCTCGCACGATTTGCTCCAGCTTGTCGTTTTTAAATTCCGCCACGGCTTCGAGCGCCTTTTGCCCGTAGGCACGAGCTTCGTTTATACAGCGCTCGATGATGCCGTGCTCGATAAATTTTGTCTTAATCCATGAAATTTCGCTCTGGCGAAGCTGTTTTTTAAAAAATGATTTTAGCTTTTGCCGATCCGCATCATCTAAATTTTCGTATAAATAGATGTAGGGCAGGGTAGTTTTACCCTCCGCAAAATCGCTCAGGCTCGGCTTACCGAGCGCTTCTGAGCTTTGCGTCACATCTAAAATGTCGTCGATGATCTGAAAGGCAAGCCCAA
>NZ_CALHHT010000354.1 GCF_938031315.1 uncultured Campylobacter sp. | reverse complement strand
TCAAGGGCGACGGCGAGGCTTCGATGCTTTGGACGAGCATTATGGATAATGCCAAAAATTTAAACGGCGATGCCGCTAAGCTTATCTTTATATTCGCTCTAATCGGCTTTGGAACCAAAGCAGGACTTGCTCCTACTCACACTTGGCTTCCTGACGTTCACGCAGAAGGTCCGGCTCCGATTTCGGCGCTACTTTCGGGTGTGCTTTTAAAATGTGCGATGCTAGCGATATTTAGATACTATGCCGTCACAGCCCAAGCCGTAAATTTTAGCTTCGTTCAATCGGTTATGCTGATTTCGGGCACGATCACGCTATTTATAGCAGGAATTTTCCTCGTTCGTCAGCACGATGTAAAGAGGATGTTTGCTTACCACTCGGTTGTTCATATGGGTGTTATTGCATTTGCACTAGGCATCGGCGGATATTTTGGCTTGCTTGCCGCGATCTTTCACTGCTTAGCTCACAGCTTTACCAAGGCTCTTGCATTCTGCTCTACCGGTAATATCGCTAGAATTTACGGTCACAAAGATATGACTAGAATGGGCGGCATGGTAAAAATCGCTCCGCTTACTACGATAATGTTTGGCGCTGCGGTTTGCTCGCTCGTAGGTGTTCCTGCGTTTGCGATATTCGTGAGCGAATTTAACGTTTTCAAAGGCGCGATAGCCAGCGGTCAATACATAGCCGTAGCGTTATTTGCGATCGCGCTCGTAATTATTTTCATCGCGGACTTCGCGCACTTTAATCTAGCGAGCTTCGGTACGCCTAAAGGTGAAGTGGTTTATGCTAAAGAGATGAGCTTGTTTGAAAATTTACCGCTAATCTTGCTTTGCGCTTTAGTGATAATTTTCGGCGTATGGCACGTAGGTGATTTTTGGATGCTCGTCGAAAACGGCGTTAGAATAATGATGAGAGGTTAAAAATGAGAGGCGATAAATTTATAGAAATTTTAAAGACCAAAGTCAAGGTCTTAGAAGTTACCCGCCAAGCCGAGGATCAAATCACCGTTTTAGTGGATAGAAATGATCTGCCGCTTGCGGTTAAGACGCTATATTATGACATCGGCGGTTTTATCAGCACGATGATCCCTAACGATGAACGCGAGTTAAACGGAAATTTCGCGCTTTACTATGCGATATCTATGGAAGGTGGCAAAATGACCGAAGCGGAGGATTTCGCCGCAGAGGATAAATGCTTCATCACCGTTAGGACGCTAATTCCCGGATCGGATCCGACATTCCCGTCGGTTACTCCTTTAGTGCCTGCTTGCGTATGGTACGAAAGAGAAGCTTTCGACATGTTCGGCTTAATCGCCGAAGGCTTGCCTGATAAACGTCGTTTGGTGTTAAGCGACGATTGGCCCGATGGGCTTCATCCACTTCGCAAAGACGCAATGGACTATCGCTATAGGCCCGATCCTGTAGATCATAAAGACGAGCCCAATGCAGAGTTTTTATTTCCTAGCGGCGACGGCGTAGTAGATGTTCCACTTGGACCTCTTCACGTAACGAGCGATGAGCCGGGACACTTCAGATTATTTTGCGACGGCGATGAGATTATCGATGCGGACTACCGCTTATTTTATCAACACCGCGGTATGGAGAAGCTAGCTGAAAACCGAATGAATTACGATCAGATGGGCTATTTAGCAGAGCGCGTCTGCGGAATTTGCGGCTACGCTCACGCGATTGCGTGTATTGAAGCAGCAGAGAAAGCCATCAAGCTTGAAATTCCGCTTCGTGCGCAAGCCATCCGCGTCATCTGCCTTGAGATCGAGCGCCTTCACAGCCATCTTTTAAATATCGGTCTAGCCTGCGAGGTAACGGGTAACTACAACGCCTTCATGCATATCTTTAGGGTGCGCGAATACTCCATGGAGCTAGCTCAGCTCGTAACCGGCGGCCGCAAGACCTACGGCAATGTAATTATGGGCGGACTTCGCCGCGATATGACCGATAATGAAATTCGCAAGAGCATCGAGATCATCAATAAACTTGATGTTCAAATTTCTGAAATTTGGGACGCCGTTATGGAGGATAAACGCCAAATCGGTCGCTGGAAGGGTGTGGGCGTATTAGATCGCAAAGTGGCGCGTGATTTTAGCCCGGTAGGTCCAAATATGAGAGCTTCCGGTTTTAAACGCGACAACCGCTACGATCATCCTTATGATTTCTTCAATAAGATAGAATTCGAAGTAGCCGTAGAGCACGGTGGCGATGTATTCAGCCGCGAAGTCGTAAGATATAAAGAGCTTAAACAATCGATCCACATCATCAGGCAGTGCTTGCATCAAATGCCGCAAACTCCGATAATGATCGATCCACAGACTATGATCAGACCGGAAAACTACGCTTTAGGTCACGACGAAGCGCCACGCGGCGAAAATGTCCACTGGATCATGCAAGGAAACGCTCAGAAGGTTTACCGCTGGAGATGTCGCGCCGCTACGTATAACAACTGGCCGAGCTTAAGATTTCAATTCCGCGGAAATAACATCTCCGATGCGGCGCTAATCGTATGCTCGATGGATCCGTGCTACTCATGCACCGAGCGCGTAACTTTAGTCGATATTAATAGCGGAAAGAGTAAAATTCTAACCGAAAAAGACCTTAAGAAATTTTGCCAAGACGGCAAGGTTAGCAAAAAGGATTTAAGATGATGAAATTATTCGACATTACCGAAAAATATGGTAAGGCGACCTATGCTTATCCGTTTGAGCCATACATCGTGCCCGAGAATTTTCGCGGGCAGCCTGAATACACCTATGAGCTTTGCATAGGCTGTGCTGCATGCGGTATCGCCTGCCCATCTAATGCGATTGAGCTTAAGATGAATGAAGCTCAAACCAAGCTTATTTGGGAATTTGACTGCGGACGCTGCATATTTTGCGGTCGCTGCGACGAAGTATGCCCTACGGGAGCGGTAAGGCTAGGCAATAGCTTTGAGCTAGCGGTAAAATTTGATAAAAGCGCGCTTATCCAACACGGCGAGCTTGAGATGGAGAAATGCAGCTGCTGCGGCAAGCCGATGACCCCAAAAAGGCTCATCAATTACACGCTAGAAAAGCTAAGTACTGCAAATTTGCTCCCAGGCAGATTAGAAGAAGCTAAAAAATATCTCTATATCTGTCCTGAATGCAAAAAAGCTCAAGCGGTCGAAAGAGTGACCAAAGGTATAGAGGAGGCAATAAAATGAGTTTGTATCAAGTCCCCGAAAATATTAAAAACGCAAACGATCTAACCGCAAAATTGGAGCTTTTGAAAAATATCAAACGAAGCTTCAGCGTTTATCGTATCGACTGCGGAAGTTGCAATGGCTGTGAAATCGAAATTTTTGCTTCTATCACGCCGATGTGGGATCCGGAGCGTTTTGGCTTTAAACTAGTCGCAAACCCACGCCACGCAGATATCTTAGTCTGCACCGGTCCGGTTACTCGCCAGATGTATTATCCGCTGCTTCGCGCTTATGAGGCTGCACCTGATCCAAAGATCGTAGTAGCTCTTGGAGCCTGCGGAAGCACGGGTGGAATTTTCCATGACGCATATAGCGTTTGGAGCGGTATCGATAAGATTATCCCGGTAGATGTATATATCCCGGGCTGTCCTCCGCATCCTGCTAGCATTATCTATGGGCTTGGCATGGCGCTTGGCATCATAGATCAAAAACTTCACAAAAAAAGCTACGAGCAAGACAGCACGCTTCCGCCACCAGTTGAAAGCTCCGTTATGGGAAATATCCTATTCGAGCGCGATCTACAAGCCGAAGCTAAGAGGCTGATGAGCTATATTTTTGGAAGAGTTTTATTCGCGAAATATATGGACGCGATCAAAGGCTCCTCAGACGTGCATAATCCGGAAATTTCGTGCGAAGCGATGCTTAAAGCAATCCATGCAGAGGAAGACCCGAGATATGCCGAATGTATGGCGATCCTGCATAACGACGTATATCTAAAATACGCTAATGCAGGAGAGGAATTTAAGATCGATGCGGAAAAAGAGGTTTGGAGCAAGCGATGATTCAGGTTTTTAAGCTTACGAAGCGTCATATGGACGAAAACGAAAAATTGCCAAAAGAGCTAAAGCAGATCAAGGTTTTTTCTACCTGCGTCGGTCACGGCGTAGGCACGATCGATTTTAGCGAAAAGGTGCTTGAGATCAGCGATGAGGAATTTAACCGTATCATCCAGAATTCCGGCGATTACGTTAAATTTAAAATCGGAAATTTAAGCAAGTATTTTGAGATCGAAATTTTCGCCGAGCACGCTGCGAAGCTCATACCGCAGCTTTGCGAATGTAAGCTTAAGGA
>NZ_CALHHT010000353.1 GCF_938031315.1 uncultured Campylobacter sp. | reverse complement strand
AAAGCCTTGCTCTTGGAGCAGGGCTTTTGTCATTAGGGCATAGGGACGAGAGGCAAGGCCATAGCGCCGTGTATCAACCCCAAAGCCTATGGGAAGCAGTGGAGCAAGGAGGAGGAGGGCACTCAGGTACTGCGAACTAGCAGAGGCATCCAGCTCACAGCCCTGCCAAGCGATGGTACTGGGCTCGATGAGTAGCGGGGGATAGCCTGCATCGTCTAGATAGGTGATCTTTGCCCCTTGGCTCCGTAGCGCCTCCACCAGCGGAGCTATGGGTCGCTCATGCTGGCGACCCGTACCGAAGAGCCTCACGGGTCGCTGGGTCGTGACAGAGAGGTAAGCACAGACAAAGCGCATCGCCGTACCCGACTCCAACACACAGACCTCCTCCGCCCCCCCTTGGCAAGCAAGGAGAGCAGTATGTAGCGCTAAGATATCTTGTGGGGTACCTTCAGCGAAGGCTAAGGGTGGGAGCTTACCTCGAAGAGCGTCGAGGAGGAGGGATCTTGCCCAGAGGCTCTTCGAGGGAGGGAGCGTCCAGCGAAGGTGTAGGGGTGCTGTTTGCTCTCGGTAGGAGAGTCCAAGGGAGGGAGACGGCTTCACTACTTCATCTAGAGAATAGAGGTGCTAGTAGCTCGGCGATCTGCTCTGATATGCGGAATTTTACCGCAATAAAATTCTAAGCTTGAAATCCAAACGCCCGTGGATAAAATTTAACGCTATAAATTTAAAGCCTTAATAACTCACGCTGCTAAGATACAGCCCGTTCGGCGGGAAGGGGATTCTGCTAAGCGCTCGCGAGAAGCTGATCTTGCGCCCGCTCTGCACGGATTTTAGGGCGTTTGCGACCATTAGCCGCACCTGCGCTCGCAAAAATCCGTTGGCTTTAAAATTTATCAAGGTCAAATTTCTAAAAGAGTAGGCGCGCGCGACGTAGAGCTCGCGCACAGGGCTTTTTATGTCGCTGCCGCTTTTCATAAACTCGCTAAAATCGTGCTCGCCGACGAAATTTGCAAGCGCAGCATTGAGCGCGGCAAGATCTACGCGCGGATAAAACACGCAAAAATCGCTAAGAAAGGGGCTTGGATGTCCGTGGTTTAAAACGTAGCGATAGCAGCGCGCTACGGCATCGTAACGCGGATGAAAATCGCGCGGCACCGGGCTGATGTGACGTACAAAAATATAGGGCGCGCAGTGGCGGTTTATGAGCTCTTTTAGACGCGGCAGCTCCCAGTGCACGGCGCATTCGACGCAGCTTACCTGGCGCAGCGCGTGCACCCCTTTATCGGTGCGCGAGCTGCTGATTAGCGGCGCAAAGATACCCACTCGCCCCAAAGCCGCGCGCAGCACGTCCTCGACGCCGCGCCCGTGAGGCTGAGACTGCGAGCCGCTAAATTTCGAGCCGTCATAGGAATAGACGAGCTTGAGCTTTACGCGCTCGGAGTTTGCGCTCGCGGCATATGTGCACGCATCTGCAGGAGTATTTGGCAGGGCGCTTATTTTGCCGATGTGCGCAAGTTCGCTCGCTGCGAAGTCGCTTGCGGGCGCGCTCTTGGGAATATTTTTGAGTTCGGACGCGCTTGTGAGGGTGTTTGCGGAAATGCCCGCTTTGTAGGCGGCATCTGCTTTGCGGGAGTTTTCGGTGCGGGCGGACGCGGGACGGGTAGTGTAAAATTTTGCGGCGGACGAGATATGGATTTTTAAAGCGTCGTCGCTCGCTACATTAGCTTTCGCAGCGTTTGCCGCACAAATATCCAAAGCGGCGGTATCGGCGGAATTTCTGCGGACGGAATTTAAATTTGCCGCACGCGTAGTCTTTTTAGCGGAAACGGCGTCCAAATTCCGCCTGACACTTTCTTGCTTTAAACCGCAATCGGGCGCAGTATAGGCAGCTGTATCGCTTGCCGTACTTGCAAGAGCGGAATTTTTAAAATTTAAAATTTTATCGTTTAAGATCAAAACCTGCTCGCCGTTTTGCGCTTTGCATTTTAAATTTACGCCACGCAAAATTTTAGACGCGCTAGGCTTGCTAGCCGAAATTTTATCCGCTAAATTTCGAGCGGACGAGCTTTTGTTTAAAATTTCGCCGCCGCAAAGCTCGGAGTCTTTTTCAGTATCTCGGGGCAATTTTGATCCTGTAGTATAGCAGCGAGCCGATAAGCGTAACGCCGAATGTCACCGGAAGCGCGATGCTCGGGTATTTGGAGAGTAGCATAATCATCGCGAAGTAGCTAAAAAGCACGCCGAAGATCCCCGCGTAAACGAAGCCTTTTTCATAGCGATAGGTCACGATGCCGAGGCTTAGCGCAAACAGAAAGCTCGCCAGCGGAAAGAGCGAGACGAGGGTGTAGATGCTAAATTCTTTCCTGCGCTTCTCGCTGCCGCTCATATCGCTCCAGTATCCGATCACGCCGCCTCCGCCGCGGATATTGCGGTCGCTTTGCGTGCGCAGGGTTAGGCTTTCAAACTCGCTTACGTGCCACTGTTCGCCGCCCATCGTGTAAATTTTGCCGTCGTGCAGCATCGCGGAAAAGCTCGCGTTTTCGTTTTTAAACTCGCCGCTACGCGCTACGATCATCCGCTCGTGATCCTGCGAGTTGCCTGGATTATACAGCACGAGATCCTTATACAGCGTGCTTGTGCCGTTGTTTTCCTGCGAGTCGATAAAAACGAGCCAGTCGGAGAATTTCTGCCCGAATTCGTTGGATTTGATATTTAGCGTCGCGCTAATTTTTTTGTAATCGATGAAATTGTCCTTTAAATTTTCGGCTATCGGCATCATAAAAAGCGATACGAAAAGTAGTGCCAAGGAACACAGCGCGGCGCTTATGCCAAAAAACAGCGCGATCTTGCGCGTGGCGTAGCCGATCGTAAAGATGACGATGGTTTCGTTCTCTTTAGAGAGCCTAAAAAGCGAGATACTAAGCGCTACGAAAAACGCGATCGGCACCGTAAATATGAGTATGCGCGGCAGCATGAAAAGATAGAGCTTGACTAGCTCTGAAAAATTTATCTCGATAAACGACGTAATGCGCGCGATCTGAAGGAAAAATACGATCGACATTATGATAAAAAGCGTGCTAAAAAGCGACGCGAACGAGCCGACAAAATTGCTAAATAAATAGCGCTGCACCCTATCCATAAATGACGTCCAGAAGCCTTAAAATTTGATCTCTAAAAATAAAGGTAAGAAGCAGCCCCATCGATAAAAACGGCACGAACGGCAGCTCATAGCCTCTTTTGTGCGCGATGAGATACGCAGGTAGCGTCAAAATCGCGCCGATGTAGATCGAGATACCGCCCAGCTTCCAGCCCAAAATCGCCCCCATAACGCCCGCGATAAAAATATCCGCGCTGCCCATCGCTTCGCGCTTTAGCACGAAAGTGACGATGAGGCGCAGCACGAAAAATATCGCCGCGTATCCCGCCGCCGCGCCCACGCCGCTAAGATCAAAATCATACATCAGCGTATAAGCAAGCGAAAGCGCCGTAACTACGTAAAGAAGGCTCTCCGGTACGGCTTTATACTCAAAATCGATCGCCGAAAGCGCCATAAGCAAGATAAAGCAAAGCCCAAGCACTGCGGCTTTTGCAAGATCGGGCTCGCCGAAATACGCCGCAAGCGCAAGCGCGCCGCCTAAAAGCTCGACGATCGGGTAGCGAATCGAAATTTTGGTTTTACAAAAGGCGCATTTACCGCCCAAAAAGAGCCACGAAAGCAGCGGGATGTTGTGGTAAAATTTTAAAGCGTGAGAGCATTTCGGGCAGTGCGATGCGGGAAAATTTACGCTCTGTCCGCGCGGCAGGCGGTAGATCAGGACGTTGCAAAACGAGCCTACGCAGGTGCCGAATACCGCAAAAATCACGCCGTAAACGATATTTAAATCCATCTTTTTCCTTTGGAGCTTTAACTTTTTAAAATTTAATCAAACGCTTTATGGTAGCGAGAAATTTCTTAGTTTTCATTGATTTTTTGCCTCTCGTAAGGGAAAAATTTTACGAAAATCGCCGCCGCGCCTACGCAAAATAAAATGGCTATGAGCCCTGCGATTAGCGGCTCGCCCCATGCCTCATATAATCCGCCGAAAATCAAAAATCCCGCCACCAGTATCACGGCGTCCAAAAGATCGAAGTTCAAAGTATCTACGATCCATAAAAACATAATATATGCGCCTATCCCGCTGCCTGCGGATGCCAAAATCCCCATTTTATCGGGGATGAAAGCAAATGTTAGCACAAAAAACAGGAGCAGGCAAATGTAGACCGCGAGTATAAATTTCTTTTGTTTTTTATACACGCTGCCGCATCTTGGGCATCTTAGAGATTTCATCGGCTTTTTGGTAAGCTTTTTGCCGCAACCACATTGTATGTAGTAGCTCATAGCCCTTCTTTCGGTTTTTGCGCGAACGGCGGCGTGATTTTTAAAATTCTGCCGCGTAAATTTACCGCGTCGCGCAACTTAGCTCGCGCTAGAGCTTTAAATTTAAGCGGGCGAAATTTTAAAATTCTAAAATTTTTAAATTTCGCGGCACCGCGCGCCTACATAGTTAAAATTTTAAATTTTACAGCGCTGCAAATTAAAATCCTGAAATTTTAAAATTTCAAGGTATCGCGAGCGCCAGCTGATTAAATTTTAAAATTTACTGCGTCGCAGGGCGGTTCTGCAAATTAAAATTTTAAAATTTAAAGCGACCGTTAGAGCGACTGCGCCGCAGCTTAAAGACCGCCGAAGCGGCGTTGTTTGCGGCGGAAATCATCCACTATGCGCGCAAGCTCCTCGCGCGTGAAATCCGGCCACAGCGTCGGCGTAAACGCAAGCTCGGCATAGCTCGCCTGCCAGAGTAAGAAATTCGACAGCCGTTGCTCGCCGCCCGTGCGCACCAGCAGATCCACGTCGCCGCTGTGCGCGGTATCCAGATGCGCGCCGATGCCCGCTTCGCTTAGCCGCTCGCCGCTTGCAAGCAGCCGCTCGCACGCTCGCACGATCTCGTCTCGCGAGCCGTAGTTGATCGCTAGGTTAAAATTTAGCGCCCGCCCGTTTTGAGTTAAATTTGAAAGATATTCGATCTCGCTTCGCAGATCGCCCTCAAAAGCCGATATGTCGCCGATCGGATAGAATTTTATCCCGTTTTGGATAAATTTTTCGCGGCGCGAAATTAGGAATTTTTGAAGCAACTTCATCAAAAATTCCACTTCGCTTTTCGGGCGCTTCCAATTTTCGGTGCTAAAGGCGTAGAGCGTGAGGTTTGCGATGCCTTCGTCGATGCAAAACTCGCAGATCTGCTCCACGACCTCCACACCCGCTTCGTGCCCGCCGGTGCGCAGCAGACCGCGCTTTTTCGCCCAGCGCCCGTTGCCGTCCATCACGAGGGCTAGATGATTTAGGCTATTCACGGATCAGATTTTTTTCAGCTCAGCCGCGATTTTTAGGGCGACTTCGTCCTTCGGCGCGGTGTCGATTACGACCTGATCGTTTTTCGTGATGAAAGTGACCTTAAGGACGTCGCCGCCGAGCTTGATGATGTCGTCCAGTACGTTTAGGCAGACGGCGTCAAGGTGCTTTTCGTTTAGCATGCGTTTGGCCTCGCCGACGGCATTTTCGCGGTCAGTTTCGAGTTTAAAGCCCACCTTTTTGATATTTCCGCGCACGGAGCTTAAGATATCCTCGTTTTCGCCCAGGCGTAAATTCCAAATTTCGCCGATCTCCGCTTTTTTCACTTTGTCTTTATAGCGCACCTTCGGCGAGTAGTCGCTTACCGCGGCAGCCATTATCAAATACGCGCCGTCGGGAAATTTTGTGCTATCAAGCGCCGATTTTAGCCCGATAGTGCTTTCAAATTTAACGAGCTTATATGGCAAATTTTCATATTCGTTGCTAGATATCAGCGTCACGTCCGCGCCCAGATAAAACAGCGCGTCGGCAATCGCTTTAGAGGTTTTGCCGCTGGAAAAATTTGTAATACCGCGCACGCTATCGATCTTTTCGATCGTCGCGCCTCCGGTGATGATGACGGTTTTATCCTCCCAAAATTTATCGTTGTAAAGCGCACGCTTTAGCGTCTGCATGATCGCTTCGGTGCTCA
>NZ_CALHHT010000352.1 GCF_938031315.1 uncultured Campylobacter sp. | reverse complement strand
CGCTTTAAAATGACTTTTGCGCATCGCAGAGCGGGTTTTTACATTGCCATTTTTAAAGCGTAAAGCGCCTTAAAAGCGAGCTAGTTTTTATTTATTACGATTTCTCGGCACTTTTTGTACGCCATTTAAGCGGTAAATGCTTTGAGTACTATAAAGCGCTACAAAGTGCCGTTCTTTATACATCGTGTGTATCGCGACTTCACATCGCCGCGCCGCATTGCGCTTTTGCGCCGCCGCACCGCCGAATGAAAATCGCAGCCTGTCTTGTGGCTTTGCCGCTACATCAGCCGTATCGACAAATGAAATCGCGACTTTCATCGCTGCGTGCACCCGCGTACAATATCGCTATAAAAATCGCGCCAAAATTTGCACGTCACCACAGCATGTTCCACTGCACCTAGTCGCGTTAAAATTTACGCATAGGCTGCCGCAGTGCTACCGCTGTACCGCGCTATATCGCGCCGCCGTATCAGCTGCGCCGACGAATTTAAAATTGCGTCCGCCTTGCGCCTCTGTCGCTGCGTCGTGTTGCACATCGCATTGCTCCTGCGCCGTATCACTGAACAAAACCGTGCCGCCGTATTGCAATGCTTCAGATAAAAATCGCACTGAAATTTACGTATATTAGCGTTCGGATTTACACCCTGCATGGCAAAAATCATAAAATTTAACGTAAAATTTTGCGATAAATTTTGCGTTCTACTCCGCTGCGACCTCCCAAGCCGTGCCGCTAGGCGTATCCATCACTTCGATCTTCATATCCGTAAGGCGCGCCCTGATGGCATCTGCGCTCGCAAAGTCCTTTTCCGCCTTTGCCTGCGCACGCTGTTTTATCAGCTCCTCGATCTGCGCTCTTTGCTGCTCGCTCACGCCGAAGCGAAAGTATTCGGTCTCATCCTCATATAAAATTCCGAGCGTCTGCTTTGCAAATTCTAAATTTGCGGCGATCTGAGCCTTTAGCGCCTTGTCTTTTGGCGCTCGATCGAGCGCTTCATTCGCGCTTGCTACGAAACTATCAAGCACTGCAAGCGCGCCTGAGGTGTTGAGATCATCGCTTAAAAACTCCATCATCTCCGATCTAAATTTAGCCTCCGCAGTAGGCAGCTCGGGCGCTGAATTTTTAAGCTTGGATTTTGGCGCCGCGTTTGAGCTTAAATTTTGAGATCCGTTCAAAGCTAAATTTTGCCCCGCATCTCCGCAGGTCTGCGCAGAGCTTGCGGATGAAATTTGCGCGGTATGTTCAGATACGCATGTCGCGGAATTTTGCCCCGCAGCGGGAGTTAAAACGTCACGGACGCGCTTTTTAAGGCGGTAAATTTTATCGAGCCTCTTTTTGCTCGCAAGCAGATCGGTCACCGAATAATTAAAATTTGCCCTGTAATGCGAGCTTAAAAGATAAAATCTCAGCGCCTCGCCTGGGGCGATTTTTAGGGCGTCTCCTACAAAAAAGGAGTTGCCGAGGCTCTTGCTCATCTTTTCGTTGTTTACCTGCACGAAGCCGTTGTGAAGCCAGTATTTGCTTAGCGCTCTATGACTGGCGCAGCGGCACTGCGCGGCTTCGTTTTCGTGATGCGGGAAGAGCAGATCGGCGCCGCCTGCGTGAATGTCGATGCAAAATTTCGGATCGCCGCTATCAAGGTGCGCTAAAATCATCGCGACGCACTCGCTGTGCCAGCCCGGGCGCCCTTTGCCAAACGGGCTATCAAACCAATTCTCGTCAAATTTCCACAGCACGAAGTCCTTCTCGTCGTGCTTGGCATCGTTTGAGGCGACGCGGGCGATGTTTTTGCCGGCGCCCTCTTTTTTGCCGCTAAGGCTTAGATAATCCCCGTCCTTGCGCGTGTCGAAGTAGATGCCGTCACCCGCGATCTCGTAGGCAAAGCCTTTTTGAAGAAGCGAGGATATGAGCTCGCAGATCGCGGCGATATTTTCGGTCGCCTTGGGCGAAATGCTCGCATCCGCGACGTTTAGCGCGCTCATATCCTGCAAATATCTGCGGGTGTAAAGCTCCGTGATCTCCTCTAGGCTCTTACCGGTTTCCGCCATCTTTTTTAAAATTTTATCGTCGATGTCGGTGAAATTTCGCGCAAATTTAACCTCATAGCCCTCCGCTTGCAGCACGCGGCGCAGTAGATCGAAGCTGACGGCGCTTTTTGCGTGCCCCAAATGCGCGTCGTCATAGACGGTCGGGCCGCAGGCGTAAATGCGCGCCAACCCCTCGCTAATGGGCTCAAACGAGAGCTTCTTTTTGCTCAAACTATCATAAATTACCATAATACAAGCCTTTTAAAATGTATAAAATCGCCGCTTCGCCCGCACAAAGCGCCGCGATCGCAATAATTTTTTTTGCGCGGATTATAGCCAAAAAGTTATTAAATCCAAAAAAATAGAGATTAAAGCCGAGCAGAAACGCCCCCGTTATCGTGCTTGCAAACGCAAGCCCCACCGCTCCGAACGGTTTAAAAAACAGCGCGCACAAAGCGACGTTTATAAAGACGCACCAGATCGAAATTTTCGCGCTTAGCTTCTGCTTCATATTTGCATATAGCCAGTGCGAAAAAATCCTAGATAGCCCGAACGGCACGAGCCCCACCATATACGCGCCGAGAACTGCGGCGCATTCGATGGAATTTTGGCGGGTAAATTCTCCGCGCTCAAATAGCAGCTGCGTGATCTCGTTTCGCAGCATCACGCCGCCTATCGCAGAGAGCCCGAGCAGCGCCAAAAGGAAGTAAAACCCGCGCTCGACGAGCGCCAGAGCCTGCGCGTCGTCGTGAGCTTTTACGAATTTGCTCATGCGCGGAAAGATCGCCGTGCTAAGCGCAATCGCAAAAAGCGCGAGCGGCAGCTGAAATATGCGGTTGGCGTAGTAGAGATAGCTGATACTGCCGCTAGCAAGGAAGCTCGCAAAAAAGGTATCTATAAACGAGCTTAGCTGAAGCGCCGACGCACCGAGCACGCCTGCGAAAAAATTTTTATAAAAGCCCTGCGTCTGCGGCTTATCACCCTGCGCGAGCCGCGCAAAGCCGCCGGCTAAAACGCGCAGCATACCGGTAAATTTCAGCGCATAAACATGCACCGCAAGCTGTAAAAGTCCGCCCGCTACGACGCCGAAGCTAAGATAGAGCACCGCCGTGGCGCCGTCTTTGTCGCGAGCCAGTAGAAGCGCCGCGATCATCGCTAAATTTAAAAGCGCGGTCGAAAACGCCGTCGTAGCGAAGTGGTCGCGGTACTGAAGCAGCGAGGCAAAGAGCGTAACGACGAAGATAAATGTAAGGTAGAAAAAATTTATCCGCACGTACGGCACGGCAAGCTCGATCTGCTCGGCGCTAAATCCGTATGCCAAAACTTTAGTAAAAACGGGTGCGGCGAGCAGCACGAGCGCCGTTAAAAGCGCGATAAAAATGCTAAATTTAATAAGCACCGCTGCGGCGAAAATTCCTTTTTTACGCGCGGCGGTAAAACTAGGCAAAAACGCCTGCGTAAAGGCTCCCTCGCCGAATAGTCTGCGGAAAAGATTGGGTAGTTTAAACGCTACGAAAAACAGATCGCTGTAAATTCCCGCGCCCAAAACCGATGCGGTAAGCAGGTCGCGCACGAAACCCAAAACTCGCGAAACCAGCGTGCCTGCGCTATTTGTGAAAAAGCCTCTGAGCATAAATCTCCATTAAATTTTATAAAATGCCAAGGTTGATTATATTATAATTTCCCCTATTTTTTGATTTTGGAGAGAAATTTTTGCGGAATTTAGCCTTTTCGCTCGAAAGCTCGGGCGGGAAAAACACCTTATCGCTACGCGGGCAGTGGAACTACAAAAGCTCGCGCTCCCAGCTAATTGCACTAAAAAAAGCGGTAAAAAATCTAAACGAGCTGGAGCTAAGCTTAAGCGAAATTTCAAATTTAGACTATTTCATGGCGCTGATGATCAAAAACGCCCTTGCCGGCAAGCGGGTTAGCCTTGTGGAGGATAGCTGCAAAGCTGCCAAAATTCTAAGCTTTATGGATGATAAAACGATCGATTTTAGCTACGTGCCCGAATCTCGTAGGCTAAATTTTTTAGCGCAGATCGGACTTTATTGTCATCTTGGAATTCTAGGCTTGCTAAGCCTTGCAAGCTTTTTGGGCGAGTTTTTCTCCAAACTTACGGCTTTTGTAATTCATCCGATGAAATTCCGCTTCAAAGAAACCGTAAATTTCATCAAAGATAGCGGCATAGACGCGCTTTTCATAGTCTCATTGACAGCGTTTTTGATCGGTATCGTGCTTGCTTACATAGGCTCTGATATGCTTTCTAAATTTGGTGCCAGCATCTACATCATCGATATAATGGGTGCTTTGACGCTGCGCGAGGTGGCGCCTCTAATCGCCGCTATCGTTATCGCAGGTCGCTCGGCTTCGAGCTTTACGGCACAGATCGGCGTGATGAAGATCACAGAAGAGATCGATGCGATGAGGACGATGGGCTTTGATCCGTTTTATTTTCTTGCGATGCCGCGCATTATCGCGATGGTACTAATCATGCCGCTAGTCATTTTTATCGCAGATTCGGTAAGTATTTTTGCTCAGATGATAGTGTGTGACGCGTATTTAGACATAGCCTTTAGCGATTATTTGGATAGATTTAAGGCTTCTGTAGAGCTTAGGCATTTTTTAGTGGGTATGATTAAAGCGCCGTTTTTCGGGGCATTTATCGCTATCATCGGCTGCATGCGGGGTTTTGAGGTCAAAGGAAATACACAAAGCATAGGCGAATACACCACGATCAGCGTCGTAAATGCGATATTTTGGGTTATTGCGATCGATGCGGTCTTTGCGGTTCTGTTTTCGGAGATCGGGCTATGAGCGAGCAAGTGCAATCCGGCGAAAGCGCTAAAATTATAGTCGCGCGCGATGTTACTACAGCGTACGGATCGCGCGTTATGCATGATTGCGTGAGCTTTAGCGTTAAAAGGGGCGAAATTTACGGCTTCCTAGGCGGAAGCGGCAGCGGCAAAACGACGTTAATGAAAACGCTCATATTTTTAAAGCGCCCGCAAAGCGGCGAGATTAAAATTTTCGGGCGCGATATTTGGCGCGCAAGCGAAGCAGAGCAAAACGAGATCCGCCTAAAATGCGGCGTGATGTTTCAGTTCGGCGCGCTTTACAGCTCGATGAGCGTGCTTGAAAACGTAGGCGTGCTGCTGCGCGAATACTCTAAATTTAGCGAGCGCGAGATAGATGAGCTATCGATGTTTTGGATCCAGAAGGTGGGGCTTAAGAAGGAGGCCGCCGCGCTTAGCCCAAACGAGCTTAGCGGCGGTATGAAAAAGCGCGTAGCACTGGCTCGCGCGCTCGCTCTCAGCCCTGAAATTTTATTTTTGGACGAGCCGAACTCGGGGCTTGATCCGCTCAGCGCCAGAGCCCTTGATAGGCTTGTTTGCGAGCTTAGAGACAGCCTCGGCGTCACGGTCGTGATGGTGACGCACGACGTGGACAGTATCTTTGACATTTTGGATCGGTTTTTGATCGTGGATAATCAAAAAATTGCCTTTGAAGGAAGCATTGAGGAGATTTCAAACCTGGAGAATAATCCGCTAGAAGAGCTATTTAAGATGCGACAAAGGGATTGAGCTTTGAAATTTATCTAGCCGAAATATAGCTCGCGACGGGTAAAATTTTGAATGGATCAAATTTTGACGGTTGAAATTTAGCGGGCAAATTTTAAAATTTAGGAGCTAAAATGGATAAGCTTAGGCAAAAGTATATCGCGCTTCAAAAGGCGTTTTGGGACACGGATGGGCGGCGCGGCGAGCATTTTGACGCTATATGAGCTAAAAGACGAGCTGGAAAAATGTGATGAAAAAGAGGCGAAGCTCGTACTGGTGGATGTTTACGAACTACTGGGGCTTAAAAAGAGCGCTTGCGAATTGCTCGGCGAAATTTGCAATCCGAAGGACAGAAAGCAGCTTAAAAAGCTCGGCTATCTGAAGCAGTACGGCGCAGACGGCGACGCAGGCGCGATAAAGCGCCCTAAAACCGCTAGCGAGACGGCGCGCCAAAGTAAAAAGCTAAAAAGCCTGCCTCATTTTCGCTACCACCCCGACCCCTTCAAAACGGAGGTGTTTAAAGAGGATGTGAGCGTGGTTTGCGAGTGCTGCGAGCAAGCGACGGACGTGTATTATTGCGGTAGCGTTTACTGCACGGCGAACGTGAAATATCTCTGCCCGCACTGCATCGCTAGCGGCGCAGCTGCGGCGAAATTTGACGCCGGCTTCATCCAGGACGCCGACCCTCTGCCGCCTAGCACTTCGGATGCGCAGAGCAAAACCGAGGAGTTGTTTCAAAGGACGCCGGGGTATTTTAGCTGGCAGGGGGCGCATTGGCTCACGTGTTGCGA
>NZ_CALHHT010000351.1 GCF_938031315.1 uncultured Campylobacter sp. | reverse complement strand
ATATCTTGATAAAAGCTATTTAACGATGTTAGCTTTATTTCTTTATGTATATTATCTCTCAAAAATTTCTTTATATATGCATCGCCGCCGATATTTGCTATTACGATATCGCCGTTTTTTACCTCTGCGTCCAGGTCGACTACTATAGCGTCGCCATCTTGAGCAAATGGCTCCATACTATCCCCATAAACTTTAATCACATCGTAATTTTTAAGAGGTATTTTTAACACCTGTTCCATAAAATCTCTACCGATAGGGATTATAGAGTAATTTTGTGTGTCGTTGTTCGAGCCGTAACCCGCGCTTGCCGTCACATCCTCAAAATATCTTAAATAAGCTTGATCTTTATATGGTTTTTTAACCTTATTAGCACTTAAGTTAACGAATTTTAGTTTTGCCGTTGAGGTTATCCCTTTTGAGCGCCATGTAGCAGCCGTACTTCTAGAGTAGCCGAGCTTTTCTGCTACATCTTCGAGACTGTCAACTCTAAAAAACTTTTTCATATTTTCAAATATGATTTTATCTTTCTGATCGCCCATTTCTGCCCCTTTAGTTAAAAATTTTATTTAATAAGGTATTTTTACCTTGACAATAAGGTAAAAATACTATATAATACTTTCAAATCTTTGAAGAAAAATTATATCTCATTCGAGATTAAAACTTTCAAAGGTTTGTAAAAAAGTCTTAGATTTCTATTTTTAACAATAAAAATCTAGATGGAAGGAGTTGCCAGGTGATAAGGGATTATTTTAAAAATAACTGCATAAGCATTAGGCAGTGGGCGAAAAAGCATAATCTAAGCGAGCGTACTACCTATATGGTAATCAACGGCGAAGTACTCGGAAACAAGAATTTTAAGACGTCGAAAAAGGTATTCGAAGCGCTTTTGAGTGAGGGCATAATCAAACAGATGCCTGCAGGATTTATCAAAAAACAAGACGAAGAAGCGGATAAAAAGGCTAGTTGATGTTGTATGTCGAGACTACGGCGGCAGCTAAGATTTTTAGCGTCTCTTCGAGCGCATTAAAGGAAGCTTCGCGTCGCCACTCCCTCAAATACCCATTCATCCGCCTTCAAAACGTCGGCGCTAGGAGCCGCGGCGGAGCGAAGCTGCTTTTTGAGGTCAGTATCGCAGATATTGACGCTGCTATTAAGCGCGGAAAAATCGACAAAAATATAAACGTATGGCTAAGCGATACCACTTCTGAAAACGGAGTAAAACAGATGAAATTTAGCGATGTAAAGGGTCGTGATCTCGGCACGCAAGACGTAAAAGAGCAAAAAGATGGATCAGATGAGCCGGGCGGTTCAAGCTATGCGATGCTAAGCCCTGCAGATAAAAGCAAGGCGAACGAGAAGATTAAAATTCTCAAAGAGTGGGAAGAGGCAAAGAAGAGCAACGTGCCCTCTAAAAGGTTTTGCAAAAGCTTCGGCGTGAGCGAAGCAAACCTTTTTAGATGGCAAAGAGCATATAGGGCAGGCGGCGCGGTCGCTTTGGTAGATAATCGCGGTAAACACAGAAAGAGCGAAAGCAAGCTTGAGCCGTGGATGAGCGAGTTCGTGCTTGATAAATTTCGCGCTTACGGCGCGGGCGGTCTAAACGTCGCTCAGCTTTGGCGGGATCTACATAAAGAGTATTTTTATCGCCACGGCGAGCCGCATAACTATCCTAAATTTTTATGTGGCGCCATAAAGCCGCTCTTTGATGCGGGCGTCGTAAAAAGGTATTTGGATAATTATTATGCAGATCCTGCTCGCCGCCTCGAGTACATAATGATAACTAAAGGCGAAGACAAGGCAAAAAGCTATTTTCAGCCCGCCATGGGGGATCAAGGCGAGATCATCACGCGCAGAAATCAATGCTGGCAGATAGATAGCTCGCCGCTTGACGTGATGGTGCGCGACGGCGAAAAAGGCGAAGCAATACGTGCAAACGTGCTAAGTATAGTCGATGTTTATAGCGGTCGCTGCGTAGCGAGTATCGAGCGAAAATCAAACGCTTTAGGGCTAATTCGATTGATGTGGAAGGCGCTAAGCAAATTTGGAAAGCCGGACTTTATCAAGGGCGATAACGGCAAGGATTATCTAAGCGATCAATTTCAGCACCTATTAAACGGGCTAGGGATCGATTACGACAGAGCTATCGCATACAGCGGCGACGAGAAGGGATTTGTGGAAAGACATTTCGGCACGCTCCAGCACGGCGGGATTTCACAAACGCCGGGCTATATCGGCTTCAATCTTGCAATGCGCGAGGCGGTAGAGCAGCGCACGCCTAAAAAGGAAAGGCACGCTAAAGATGAAAACGGGCTCCCGAAAAAGACAAATTTAAAATACCTATTAACCCTGCAGCAGGTGCGAGCCAGATTTGAAACTGAGGTACTGACCTGGGATCTGATGAGCGTAGGAAGAAAGAGAAACAGCCCGATAAATAGATGGAATGCCGACGATACACCGCTAAAGGGCGTCAGACTCGATGAGTTTATGCTTCATGCAGGAGGCTTAGAGCGAAGGGTAGTCGGCAAAAAGGGCATCAATTACGAGGCAATGCAATTTGTCAGCCAATTTTTGCCGAGCGTAGGCACGGAAGTATTCATAAGCGAAAATATCGATGACGTAAGCAGCGTATTCGTGTTTGATAAGAGCGGAAATTTCATCTGCGAAGCCAAAGATAAAAACATTTGCCCTATGAGCGCCGAGATGTATAAGATGGTCAAAAAGGTCTTTAAGGACGAGATGAAGGCGATCAGAGCAGTCATCAAACGAGCTGAATTCAGCGAGTTTACGAGACTAAACGTCGATTATGACCTTGAGGTAATGCTTGCGGCGCATAAAGAAGCCCTAAAGCCTGAAAATTTTGTTTATGAAGATAACGACCAGGTAAAAGCCGTAAAGGAAACGATTAAAACCCAAAAAGAGATAAACGAAATCAGCGCCAAAGCGTTTAACTATGAGAGTTTGGAAGTGAGTGTGGCGAAACAGAGGGCTAAATTTAGCCTCGATGACGCCATAGAGATGGCGAGCGGTGAATAAGCTTTTCAAAAAGCATTTTAAAAGTGCTTTTTAAAGGGCTTTAAACGGATTTTAAAGACTTTAAATTTTAAAAGAAAGGATGAAAAATGAAGCTGGCAAACGACATAGTGCGGTTCATCAAAGAAAACGAAAAAAGCGGTATGAGCCAAAACAAATTCGCAAAGCTTTTGGGGATTAATCCCGCATATATTTCGGGATATATCAAGGAGGGATCCTCCTACAAATATGCACACAAAGTAGAAGGACCCGCAAAAAACTACATTGATAATTTTATCAAAAAAATCGATGTAACGCAAGATGAGCTGCCTTTCATCAAAACCCGCGATGCAAAAAGCATCCATGCGGTCATAAACTGGGCGGTCAAAGATCGCGATATGGCAATGATTAGCGGCGCGGCAGGCAGCGGAAAGACGAGGGCTATTAAAGAATATGTTCGCACGCATCCGGATAGCATCCTCATTGAAGCTACGATCAACACGTCTGCAAAAAGCCTTTTTAAAATTTTAACGGCTGAGCTCGGATTGGAGAGCAAGGGGTGCATCGACGATCTGATCCGTCGTAGTGCGGCCGAGCTGAAAAAGCTCAGTAAAACGATCATCATAGACGAGGCGGAG
>NZ_CALHHT010000350.1 GCF_938031315.1 uncultured Campylobacter sp. | reverse complement strand
GAGCAGAAATAGATGTTATTACTAAAAAATATTATGAAGATAGGAGCAAAGTAATGCTATTTGATACAAAAAAAGAGGGTATGAAATTCGATAACTGCGGAAATCTAAATTATCCATTGGAAAAATATTATTTACGCAGCAGAGAAGCAAAAGGTGGCTGAAAAGCCACGCTAAAACAAAATTTTAAAAAGCCCTAGCCGCGCGAATTCTACTTCTAAATTTTAAAATTTGCGTCTAAATTTAGCGCGCCCGTTTTAATCCAAAAGTTTCTGCTTAAACAGCGGGATTTTGTAGCAAAAGGTACTGCCTTCGCCGAGTTTCGAGCTGACGCTTTTTGCGATTCCGTAGCGCTTGCAAATTTTATCGATTATGTTTAGCCCGAGACCGAATCCGCCAAGAGCCGCGTTTTCGCGCGAGTATCTATCCCAGATCGCGCTCGTATCCTTTATGCCGATGCCGAAGTCCTGCACGCTAAAGACCGCTATGCTCACCCCTTTTTCCAGCCCGATGATGATCTTGCCGCCGGGGCGCGAGTATTTTATGGCGTTGCTTAGGGTGTTATCGATGAGGCGCATAAGCGAGGTCTCGTCCATAAAAACGCTCACATCGGGCGCTATTCGCGATTGCAGGCTTATGTTTTTGCTTTTTGCGACCAGATAGATGAAATTTATCCTCGCGCCCAAAAACTCGCTCATATCGATGCGGCGGCTTTTTAAGCTCATCTTGCCGCTTTTGATGAAGTACTCCACATCCTCGTAAGTAATGACCATCTGCTTAAGCGCGGATTTTATTCGCGCCGTGTGTTTGTCGCGCAGCCCAAGCATCTCGGTGTTGATGAGCGCGACGCCCAGAGGGGTCTTTAGCTCGTGCATCGCGTCGTTGAAAAACGCCTTGATGAGGTTGCTTTGCTGCGCGTAGAAATTTTTTATGATTTTGTAGTTAAACAGCGCGATGATGAGCGCTACGAAAATCGTGATAAAGATCGTAGAGATCGCAATAAATTCTATCTTGGCGTAGCTTATCTTTTTTGAAATGACGAAAAAATGCAGCTTGCCCTCATGTAGAAAGTGGCGCTTAAAAAACACCCGCCCGCCGAATTTCAGCGTGATAAATGCAAAATCGGGCGGCTGCACGCTGAGGTTTGATCTTAAAATTTCGCCGTTTGCGTTTAGGATCGCGTAGTCGTAGATGAGCTCATCTTTTAGATTCAGATCCGCGCCGGCTAGGGCTTCGCCGCTTTTTTGTATCAGCTCGGCGACGTCGGCGCTCTCCTCGATTTTGGAATTTAAATAGATGATATAAAGACTCTCGCTTATAAAGGCGCCGATGATGAAAATCGCGCTAAAAAGCGTAAATTTAAACCCTTTAAGCATTGATTTTATATCCGAGTCCGCGGCTGGAGAGGATGAAGTCGTTGCTCGTTTTGGAGCGGAGGTTGCTGATATGCACGCGCACATCGACGCTGCCCGCTTCGCCGTCCCACACGTCGGCGATGAGTTCATCGACGCTTACGAATCTTTTGATATTGGCGAGTAGAAATTCTATGATTTTGATCTCTTTGGCGCTTAGCGATATCTCTTCATCCGCGCGTTTTAAAATTTTTAAATTTGCGAAGTAGTGAAATTTATCCGCGATCTTGACGGCGCCCTTTTCGTCGCCGAAATACTTTCGCATCAGCTCGCTTACCCTAAATTTAAGCTCGGCTAGGTGGAAAGGCTTTTTTAGATATTCGTTGCAGCCTAGTTCGTAGCACTGGCTTAAATCGTCGATGTCGCCGAGCGAGGTCATCATCATCACGGGGGTGTTGAGGCCGAGGTTTCGCGCATATCTAAGCACCTCTTCGCCCGAAACCTCCGGCACTTTAATGTCTAAAATCAACAGATGGTAAGCATTCGCGGCGATCTTATCGCAGGCTGCGTCGCCGCTTTCGCATTCGTCCACTTCGTAGCCGAGCTCCTGCAGATACTCGCTTACGCTGCTTCTGTATTCAAAATCGTCTTCTAAAAGTAAAATTTTCAAACCCGTTCCCTAAATCGGGAGCGAGACTACGCTCCCGTGCAAATTTGCCCCGCATATACGATGTAGTAGCGAAGCAGAATGACGCCGCAAAGCACGACGAAAGAATTTAAAACTATAAACGCAGGCTTGTAGGCGTGGTTTTTCAGCGCCGTAAAGGCGATGATGATCGGAGCGATGAGCCCCGTGCCTAAAACGCCGATCCAGAAAATTTTACCGTAAACCTCGTGCGTCAAAGCCTGCTGTGCCGCAAGCGCGCTCGTGCCGCCCTCGAAATACATCCCGACAAATAGAATGAACAAAAGCGGAATCTCAAAGAGTATCGCGCGCAGATCAAGCACCAAAAGGTATTTTATGCTATCTTTGTTTAACGAGCCTTTAAAAAACAGAAGTCCAACTAAAATGCTCGCCGCGATGCCGCTGGAAAAGCCCGATAGCAAAAATAAAATCGGAAGCACAGGAGTATTCCAAAGCGGAATTTTCATCACCGCGCTTAGTAAAAAGCCCGTGTATGCGCCTACGCAAAGAGCAAGCACAAATAAAACTCGCTCAAAAATTTTAGAAGCCTTGGCGAATGAGCCTAACAAATTTACGATAGGGCGCAGGAATGCAAATAGCTTAAATTTGCAAATTTCTTCGCCGAAGACGCATAGCGCAAATATAAAGCTAAGCGGCACGTAGATTAAAAGCGCCGCCACGCCGAGGCTCATTACAGAGCCGAAGTTAAATTTTATCAGCAAAAGATAGAAAGTAAGCGGCTTGCCAAGATCAAAGATCAAAAGCAAAAGCCCCGCGCAGATCGTAATCGGTGCCGTGATCGCACCCGCTCTAATCATCGCGTCCCAGATGGAATTTTGCTCGCTTTCGTGGCGGTTCCATTTGACTAAAAGCGCCACCATCGTCGCTCCCGCGCTAAGACCCGCCAAAAATAGATAAATCGCAATCGGCCAAGGCCAGTAAATTTCAGAATATTGGCTCATATCGCCCCACATATTATTCATAGCGTCCCCCTTTTTTGTTTTTGATATTCGCTAGGCGCGGTTTGGTGTTTAGATACGCTTTCGGATATTCTACGCTCGTTTTGGCTAGCAGCTTGCTTACCTCGGAATTTACGTCATTTACGTCGCCGAAAGTTAAAGCATCTGTTGGGCACACGCTTACGCAGGCAGGCTGCAAGCCTTTGTTTGTGCGGTTCGTGTAGCAAAAGGTGCATTTGCCGATAGCGTGCGTGATAGGATCGACAAATCTAGCGTCGTAAGGACAGGCCAGGATGCAGTATTTGCAGCTGACGCAAAGCCTCTCGTCTATGAGCGTTACGCCGTCTTTGGTTTTAAAGCTCGCTCCCGTAGGGCAGACGTCCACGCAGGGGCTATCCTCGCACATAACGCAGCTGGCGCGCGAATAATCGAGCTTTAAATTTGGAAAAACGCCGCTTGTTTTGCCGTGAACCTGCAGCCTATAAACGCCGCTAGGCACGCCGTTTTCGTTCCTGCACGCAACCGAACAGGCTTGGCAACCTATACATAAATTTTCGTCGTGAATCATTATGAGTTTTTTCATAACCGCCCCTTTCAAATTTTAACTATATCGACGCCGACGTTGGTTACCATCGTGCTTACCACAGGACCCGCAGCGGGATCGAGAAGGACGCTTTGGTTGGTGCCTATGCCGTTCGTGCGCTTTAGCCCGGGGCTTACGTGCCCAAAGCCGTGGTATAAAAATAGGCAATCGTCTCTGATGCCTTGCGTGACGAAAATTTTAGCTTTTTGCTCGCCGAATTTATTTTTGAGCTTCACGATATCGCCAGTCTTTAGCCCCTCCGCTTTTGCAGAAGCTGGGCTGATCCAAACCGGCGATTCGCTCATCATATCGTTTAAAATTTTGACATTTTGAGTGTGTCCGTTGGTGTGAAGCGCGGTCTTGCCGGTCATCAGGCAGTATTTGTGCCCGTCGAATACGTCCATACCCTCGGTGTTTAAGCAGCCGTATCCCGCGAAAAGCTCCTCCACTTTCGGCGCGAAAAGCTCGATCTTGCCGCTCGGGGTTTTAAATTTCATCTGCGAGCTCATCTCGCCGTTTTCGTCCACGAACTCCGCCGCGGCAGGATATTTATCAATAAATTTAGCCACGAGCTTCGGTTCTCGGTAGTATAGCTTCGGCACCTTGTAGCTTACGTAGCCGTTTTTGATTAAATTTGCGATCAGCTCGGCGTTGCCTTTGGCTTGCTGCATGCGGTATTCGTCGATGTTGTTCCAGGTGTAGTCCTTATCAATCTTCATCACCCTCGCAAGCTCTCTAAAAATTTCATAGCCGCACTTCGTATCGCCCACCGGCTCGACGGCTTTGTTTCGCATCACAAATCCAGGCGCGGTGCCGCCTTTGTTTTGAATCGACTCATCGCGCTCTAAATACGTGGATTCGGGCAAGATCACGTCGGCTAAGCACGCGAAGTCGCTCATATACACGTCGATTGCAAGCACGAAGTCTAGCTTTTTGATCGCCTCTACGCTCTTATCCACGCCCGCAACGTTGATGAGGTGGTTAAAGCGCGTGCTGACCCAGCCTTTTACAGGGTAAGGCTTTTCGCTTAAAATCGTAGGCGCGATCTGCATCAAAACGCCGTGTTTGCGCGGCACGAAGAAATTTTCGCTACCTTCCTCGCCGCAGCCGTCGATGCGAGCGGTCTTTGGAATTTTAAACTCCTTATCCGGGTTTGAGATGGTAGGGAATAGATCCTCTTTGCAAAGTGCGTTGAAGGTTTTAGAGTCCTTCGAGAAGTAAATTCCGCCCTTTTTCTCGACGTTTCCCATCAGCGCGTTTGCGATCGCGATGGCGCGCGTGCGGATATATTCGGCTTTAGCGGTCGTGGTTTTATGACCCCAGTCGATTACGATTGCGGGAGCTGCGGCGTAAATTTCATTTGCGATACGCTCTACCTTGTCCGCTTTGATCCCCGTGATGGCCTCTTGCCAAAGCGGCGTCGTATCCTTTACGGATTGCCTTAGCTCCTCTAGCCCTACGGCGTATTGTTCGATAAATTTTTTGTCGTATTTGTTATCGCGCAGCCAGACGTGAATTAGCGCCATCAAAAACGCCGCGTCGGTTCCCGGTTTTATCGGTAGCCACTCGTCTGCCTTGGAAGCTACGGTGCTAAAGCGCGGATCGAGAACCAAAAGCTTTACGTCCTCTCTACTTGCGGCTTTTGCGAGCTTTTTGGTTTTTGAGATGTCGATGCCCTCAAAGAGATTGTGACCGAAATTTACGATATATTTTGCGTCGCCGTAGTCTCTTTGCATATTAGCGCCGAAGGTGTGCGGCACGGCGATATTGTAGGTGATCGGACAACAGGACCAGTGCGAGTAGATGTTCGGGCTGCCGTAGGCACAGGCGAAATTCATCATCTGAGTGTGGTGCTCGCCCGTTTTAGAGGTGAAAACTACGCTTTGCGGGCCGTATTTTTGCGAAATCTCACCGAGCTTTTGCGCGCAAATTTTAAGCGCCTCATCCCAGCTCGCCTCTTTAAATTTGCCCTCGCCGCGCTCGCCTACACGAATGAGCGGCTTAATGAGCCTTTGATCGTCGTAGAGCTGATTGATGCCCGCGCCGCCGCGAGCGCAGACGGAGGTTTTGTTTGAAAACCTGTGGTTGCCCTCGATTAAAGCGCCGCGACCGTCTTTGACGGTCACCTCAATAGGACAGCGCGAGGAGCACATCTCGCAGACGCTGGCGACTTTCTTTTCCGTCCCGCCTGTAACCGCGCTAGCGTTTAAATTTAGATTTAGCGTCGCTAGCGTGCCGATTGCGGCGGTACTTTTTAAGAAATTTCGTCTATTCATAAAAACTCCTTACCTTTGAATTTTGGTCGAAATTCTAAAATTCCATCGTAAAAATAAGGTTAATTTTGATAATGGACGAAGCGGGAGAAATTTACGCAACATGCCCTGTGGCTTAAAATTTTAACTAGCGTTTTAGCGATTGGGAGTTAAATTTGAAGCGTCTAAAGTTAACGCAGCGGGCTGTGAGCCTTTTTAAATTTATAAAATATGCAAAGCAGCACCGAGATGCTTGCCACGCCGCAGATCGCAAGAGCCGCTCGCGCGCCGAAGCAATTAACCAAAAAGCCCGAAAATAGCGCGCCAAAAGGGGTGCTGCCGATGAAAAACAGCGCGTAGATACTCATCACTCTGCCGCGGAATTCGTTGCTTACGTGCATCTGCACGGCTGAATTGATACTCGAATTGGTCGCGACGAACAAAAAGCCCGTCGCCGCAAGCCACGCGCCTGCCCATACAAAGGAGCTTACCGCGCCGATGAGAGCTAAGCTTAGCCCGAGCAGGCTTGCGCAAAGATAGATTCTGCGGACGCTAAGCCTGCCGAAAACCGCCACGAAAAGCGCGCCGAAAAAAGCTCCCGCGCCCAGAGCCGACATCAAATATCCGAAACTGCGTTCGTCCGCGCCGAGGCTAAGCTTAACGAGAGCGGAGATCGTTACGTTGTAATTCGGCACGAGGGTCGAGATCACGAGTACCGTTAGCATCAGCTTGCTTAGCGTGCGTTTGTGCGAAATGTATGAAATGCCCGCCTTGATAGATGAGAAAACGCCATGTTTCGCGGCTGCTGCGTCTAAATTTAAAGGCGAAATTTTAACGAAAAAGAGCGAAATGATGATGCCCAAAAAACTGATCGCGTTGAATAAAAAGCAAAATCCCACGCCCCATAGCGCCATTACAAGTCCCGCAAGAGCGGGCCCTGCGATGCGAGTGACGTTAAAGGACATAGAATTTAGCGCGATTGCGTTAGATATGCTTTGCGGCTCGCCTACGAGGTCTTTGACCATCGATTGGCGGCTCGGCGAATCGAGACTCCTAAAAATTCCGTTAGCAAAGGCAAGAGATAAAATTTTTTCAAACGAATAAATTTCGCAAAAAACCATAAACGAAAAAATACTCGCGATGATCATCATACCGATCTGGGCGAGCAGGAGGATCTTTTTGCGATCAAATTTATCGAGCAGTACGCCCGAAAACGGTGTGAAAAGCAGCGCCGGCAAAAACTGCGCCGCGGCCACGAGACTGACCTTAAAAGCGTCTGCGGTGATGCTTAGCACTAGCCACGGCAGCGCGATGCTCTGCATCCACGATCCGATCAGCGAGAGGTTCATCCCGATCCAATAAATTCTAAAATTTGGATATTTAAGCGATAGGAAGGGATTTTTCAACGCGCCGCCTTTTGAAATTTGGATTTTGAAATTATACTTAAATTTAGCGTAAATTTTAGAATTTGCTAAATTTAATAAAAATTTAATGTTCTTAAAAACAAAATTATAATATACTTATTTTTTAAAATTTTAAAGCAAAAGGATTAAAAATGCAAAGACCGACGCCTCTAAATCAAGAGATCAAACTTGATCCGAACCGCTACATCGTCTCCAGGACCGATCCTAAGGGCATTATCACCTTCGGAAATCCGTATTTTTGTATGATTTGCGGATACAGTGAGGAGGAGCTCATAGGCAAGCCGCACAACATCATCCGCCACCCGGATATGCCGCGCATAGCTTTTAAGCTTATGTGGGATACGATACAGCAGGGCAAGGATTTTACCGCCGTGGTAAAAAATTTAGCCAAGGACGGGCGCTTTTATTGGGTCATTACGGAATTTAGCTCCAAAAAAGATTCTACGACCGGACAGATCACCGAATACACGGCATTTCGTAAAGCTCCTCCTCGCTCCGCGGTCGAGGCGGTCGAGCCGATCTATAAGATGCTTTTGGACGCCGAAAATAGAGGCGGCATGGAGGCAAGCCAAAAAGTGCTTATAGATTTTCTAAAAAGCAAGGGCGAGACTTATGAAACCTGGATCGCAAAGGTTTCCGGCAGATCAAATCCGCTCACCGCAATGTTTTTCAAGGCGATGAAAAAGCTTTTTA
>NZ_CALHHT010000349.1 GCF_938031315.1 uncultured Campylobacter sp. | reverse complement strand
TTATCGGCGCGCTCGATCGTGGAGAGGCGGTGGGCGATTACAAAGACGATTTTGCTTTGTTTGATCTTTTCGATGACGTTTGAGATCTCCTTTTCGCTTGCGTTATCCAGCGCCGAAGTCGCCTCGTCGAATATTAAAATTTGCGGGTCCTTATACAGCGCGCGCGCGATGGCGATACGCTGGCGCTGCCCGCCGCTAAGATTTGCGCCGAACTCGCTAAGCACGGTGTAAATTCCATCCTTCATGGAGCTTACGAACTCATAGGCGTTGGCGAGCTTCAGCGCTTCTATGACGCGCTGCTCGTTAAATTCCGCGCCGTAGCTTACGTTTTGCGCGATCGTGTCGTTGAAAATATAGACGCGCTGGCTTACGAGGCCGATATTTTCGCGCAGGCTAGGGATGCTAAACTCGCCGATCTCGTCGTTGCCGTTGAATAAAATTTTACCGCTGCTTGCGTCGTAAAAGCGCATCAGTAGGTTCACGACCGAGCTTTTGCCGCCGCCGCTGTTTCCGACGAGCGCTAAAATTTCGCCCTTTTTGACGCTGAAGCTTATGTCTTTCAGCGCCGCCTTGTCGCCGTAGTTTAGCGACACGTCGCAAAAGCTCACCGAGCCTATTTCGCCCATCTGCTTTCCGCCTCCGACGATCGTAGGCTCCAAATCTATGAGCTCAAACGTCCGCTCGCTTGCTGCGATGGCGTCTTGCATGTTGTTGTAGAGCGATGAGACCTTTTTTATCGGGGTGTAGACCATAAAAAGCGCCGTAAGGAAGCTAAAAAAGCTGCCGATGCTCATTTGACCCGCGATGACCTCCTGCCCTCCGACGATGATCACCACGGCGATGCCCACGGCGCCCAGCATCTCCATGATCGGGCTTACCAGGCACGCCGTTACGACCGCCTTTAAATTTAGACCGAAAAATTTCTTGTTTTCGGCGTTAAATTTCTCCACTTCAAAGCTCTCGGCGTTACTTGCCTTGACGATTTCGATGTTGGAGTAAATTTGGCTGAGCGCCGAGGAGATATCGGAGGTTTTCTCTTGAGACTCGCGGGAAATTTTTTTCATCCGCTTCGCAAGGCGCGAGAGCGGATATATCGCGCACGGAAAGACCACGAGCGCGAAAAACGAAAGCTTTGGGCTCTGATAGATCACGACGCCCAAAAGTCCCAAAATCGTAATGATCTGCGTGAAAAAATCGGGGATCATATTCGAAACCACGACGCGGATACGCTCGATGTCGTTGATCGTGCGGCTGATGAGCTCGCCCGTGCGGAAGCGGTTGAAAAAATCCACGTCCAGCCGCACGAGGCTTGCGACGAGCCTATCACGGAAGCGGCGCACCGTGTCTTGACCGATGAAGGCTGTGAAGTAGTTTTGCATAAACGCGCCGCCGCTTTTCATCGCGAAAACCATGATGATCGCGATCGGAAGCGTATAGAGATACGGCTCGTTTTTTTCGACGAAAATTTTATTTAAAACGGGCTCGACCAGCTTCGCGCTCGCAGCAGTCGCCACGCTCGTCATCACCATACCCAAAATCGCCAATGCAAACTGCGGCTTATAATCCCTAAAATAGGGCTTAAAGCGCGATAGTAAAGTTTTAAAGCCGTTCAAATGCTATCCTTTTTTATAAAATTTTTAAAATTTAAAATCCCAAAATTCCTGAAATTCCAAAATTTATGAAATCCCAAAATTTATAATTCCAAAATTCCTTAAATTTTAGAATTTCGGCCACGAGGCAGCACAAAATTTATGGAGCGGCGCGGGACTAATTTGCGCTTCGCAAGCTCGCTAAATCAACTCGCTCGCATGCGGCGACCGTGCGGACGACGCCTCCGGCAAGCTGGGACTCCACCTCGAGGACGGTGCGGACCCTACCGACGGGGGTGTCGTCATCCACGGTGAGGGCGGTGTAGATGCTCGGCACCTGCCCATCGAACTTGACGTCCACGACAGGACCGACAACTCGGACGATGGTGCCCGTGCCCACGCTCCTGTTCATGTGGTTGTAGGCAGCCTCCTCGAGGGGGGTGCGCGTCTGCTCTGCGGTTTCTGACATTAGTTGTCCTCCAATGCGGAAGCACCGCCGATGATCTCGTTCAGCTCGGTGGTGATGGCGCCCTGACGTTCACGGTTGTAGGTTCGGTTCAGGGAGTCCAGCACCTCTTTTGCGTTGTCGGTCGCCGACTGCATCGCGCGACGCCGCGCGCCGTGCTCGGCGGCTGCTGAGTCGAGCAGGGCGTGAAAGATGACCGTGCGGAAGTAGGCCGGCATCAGATAGCCCATGACCTCGGCCGCCGAGGGCTCGAAGGAGTACTCGGGAGCGCGAGTGCGCTCGACCTGGGACATGGCCTCAAGGTGACGGGGTCGGTTGGGCATCATCAGCCGCTCGCGCGTGATCGGAAGCAGCTGGTCGGTCACCTGGGTCTGGTCGACACGGTTCTTGGCATGCCAGTACAGGAGCATCACACGGTCCGTCTTGCCAGATGTGTACGCGTCCATCACGTACGAGGCGATGCGATCTGCCTCGTCCATGTTGGGTTCGGAAGAGATGCCGACGAAGGACAGGACGGGGGTGATCTTGCGGTACGTGAAGTACTCCGTTGGCTTGCGCCCACAGGTGATGACCGAGGACTTGATGCCGCTCTTGGCCAAGGCCCTCAT
>NZ_CALHHT010000348.1 GCF_938031315.1 uncultured Campylobacter sp. | reverse complement strand
TGGCATTCAAGAGGTCGGCGGTTCGATCCCGCTTAACTCCACCACTTAAGCTATTTTTAAGTTTTAATCACTTCTTTTTAATTCTCCTAAAGTCCCATTATAAGGGGATATTGATGTTTTCTGATGATTTTCAATTCGTTTTGTGCTATAATCGGTGCTAAACAATTAGAGCAGTTATTAGGGTAGTCAGTAAGCATTAAGGTAGTTTTATGATAAGGACGGCAAAATGGCAAATGTAGCGAAACAAACCCTACAAGATAAAGACATACGGAAATTGGAAATCAAAGATAAACAATATAAAAAAGCCGTCGGCAATCCAAAAGAGCTCTATATTTGGGTAAATCCAAGCGGTTTGAAAACTTTTTCGCTTAGATATAGGGGCAAATATATCAAAATCAAAGAATTTAGGGAAAATATTTATAGCGTAGCCGAAGCGCGTAGAGATGCGGTAAAGCTTTTAAAAGAGCTTGAAAGTGGCAAAGATATACAAATGATTAAAGGGAAGAGTGATAAATATCGCTATAAAAACCTTTTTGGCGTATATGTCGCACAAAAACGAAAAAACGGTATAAGCGAGAGCTATATTGCGAAGATCGTTAAGATGAACGAAAAATACATACTTCCGTCTTTTGGTGAACTCGATATAAAGACGATAAAGTATAGCGATCTCTTAGTAATTTTAAACACTATTTTTAACCCGAACAATCCGCGCACTAGTCGCCTGGAAACGCTTCATCGCCTAATAAACGACATCGATAAAGTCTTTGCAATCGCTCAAAAAGACGAATATATCGCCTATAACCCGGCGAAAGAGCTTCATAAAGAATTTCCCACTTCAAGCAGGTTTAATCTCAATAATCAACAAGATACAAGGTTACCTGCCATCACGCAAAACAGCGAGATTAAGACCTTTCTGCAAGATTTAAAGGCTGATAATAGACTTGATTTACAAACCAAAAGGGCTGTTTATCTGCAAATTTTATGCGTCAATCGTCCTATAAATACGGCGAGCGCAAAGTGGTCAGATATTGACCTTGACGCTAAAATTTGGACTATACAGGCAAACGAAATGAAAACAAAATTTATGCATCAAATTGCCCTTAGCCCATACGTATTAAAAATTTTAAACGAGCAAAAAATGTTTAAAACTCTCGGTAACGACTTTGTATTTCCAGCGGTAAATAAAGGTGGGCATTTGCATCGCGACAGCATTAGTAAGGCAATACGAAATTTGGGGCAAAAAGACAAATATAAGGGCGTTGCCACCCCTCACGGCTTTCGGGCCACGTTTCGCACGATATGCTCTCAAAACAAAGCCGAGCTTTTAGCGCTTGGAATAAGCGAAGAAGCGATAGAAAGCGTTTTAGCGCACAAGGAGTTTAACGCCGTAAAATTTGCCTATGAGAGAGAAAAGGCTACAATGGAGCAAAAAGCGAAGCTTATGCAGTGGTACGGCGACTATCTAAATGCAATCGAGCCGTTATTTTAGCTTTTCTTTTTAAAGGATATTTTAGACTTTGCCACAAATTCATCAATAAAGAGAAATAAAATTTAAAAAATAGTATAATTTATAATCAAAAGTAACAAGGAATAAGCGATGCTAAACGAAAAAGATAAAAAAATAATCGATGATTTTTTAACAGAACAAGGTTTCGATTTTAGTAAATACGACGACTTTATCGAATATATCCAGGCAAGAGGGATGCTGAATAAAAATATTAAGCTTATCGATAAGCTTTTTTTTACAAAACCAAATTTAAAACGACTATATCAAGAGTTTAATAACCCGATAAAGAGAGTTTGTAAACAATATAAGCTATCGTATAAAGAACTATCCGCATTAATCGGTTACGGTGAATACTCGCTAAAAACGATAGCCTCAACTGGCGCAGTAAGAGAAAGCCTAGAGAAATCACTTCAATTATTAATGGAAAATATGAAACTTAAAGAAAAGCTTAATGAAGCAGCTAAAATAAATATAAGCTAAAAAGACCTATTATTAAAACAATCCAATTAAAATATGTAAAAATAATTTACTTTTAAGCATTATTTAATTATAATTGCTCCGAAAATTTTGATGAGGAGCATATATGAAAACAATCGAGCCAGCAAATTTACAATGGCTTACTACTAAACAACTCCAAGAACAATACGGTTTTTCTTTGACGCATCAAAGCAAATTGCGTATGAAAAAGAACTACACGAAAGAGGCGGCAAGCAAAATACCGCCCATTCCGTTTTCAAAAATAGGCAAGACGATTTTATACTATAAGGCAGATATTGAAGAGTGGTTACAAAAATTAAAAGTGAGTCCTGCTAGAAAATAATCAAGGAGGCGTAAATGCAAAATTTACCACTACAAAATCTTAACGAAAATATAAAATCTATCAACATTAAATGTAAACAAATTTTTTCTTCATAAGTTAAGACAATATGGTGATAATTACCTTACCGATGCTTTTGTGCAAACAAGTATATATTATATCCATTGTAAAAATGCTGACGACGGATGAACGAATGTCTTCTGCAAATAAAAAACTAGACATTTCAAAAGGTAGTGATAAAATTGTATGGATAGATGCACTGCAGGATAGCCCTTTAGGTCTTTTCGTATTACAATACTAAAAACCTAAAGGGCGAATTTCTGCGAAGCTTATTAGGAAAAATATGAAAGAAAACAACAAAAATAAAGTATTGAAATCCGCAAGGATAGAAAAAGAGATATCGGACAAAATAGACGAAATTTTATACGGCAAAAAATACACTTTTACCGATGTAATCAATGCTGCACTTTTTAATTTTTTCGAAAATAAATTTGACGAAAAGGTTATGTTTAATAAGGTCAAAAAGAACGCGAATATAAATAGAAATTTACGTATCAGAATATCAGATAAAGAATATGAATTTTTACAGCAAAGAACAAAATATCGCGGATTTAATTCTGTGGCGAAAGAGATAAAATTCCAAATCCTAAATACTATATATGATCAGGATAAAAATTTCAATAATATTGAGATGGGGGAACTAGGAAACGCGATAAACGATTTAAAGAAACTCGGACGCAATTTAAGAGAAATTCTCACGCGCTTACAACAAAATAACTCATATAATTTTAGGGTAAATTATGAGAAATTCGGAGCATTCACACAAAGTATCAATGACCAAGTAAAGCTAGTAACAAAACTAGTAAATAGATACGTTTCAGAGCTGAATTTAAAAGTGAGGTAGCAACCAAAAGGAGGAAGAATGAAAGGAAAAGTCGCTCCCAAAAAGGGAGCAAACAAAACAAACACGTTGATTATAAACAACAAAAGCTTAGAAAAAAATTATTTAACACCATTTTGTTTTGAGAGTAAAACTCTCCGCGAGTGGTGCGAATTCGTAAAAAGCTATAACCCTAGCAATTACAGGCAAATTGAAATTCAAGCCGTGCAGTGTTTTAGCGCGATAATAGCCTATTGTAATCAGCCCAATTTACCTTTCTTTTTACTGGATATTAGCGACAGCGGAACCGGTAAGAGCCGAAATAAAAAATTTCAATTTGATATACTATTTAAACTTTTTTCAGCACTTGATACCCTATTATTTGTCTTATATAAAATTATCCCCGTAAAAAATAAAAATATTACAATAACAGATACAGCTGTATAGAAGGCTATTTTTAATTTATTTAGACTACTTTCAATTAAATTAAAAGTATTATTTGTTTTTGTAGCAACATCAGTTGAAAATTTTTCAAAT